>NZ_KV824043.1:0-2660 GCF_001815995.1 Dietzia sp. HMSC21D01
CGCCCCGGAGCCCCACCACGCCCCACCCCGACGCCCCACCACTCCCCACCGGCCGCCCTCAGGGCCGCCTCATGAGCTACTTCAGTCACATCGGCCTCAGTAAGTCGCTGAATGTGCGGTTCGTGACGAGGGCTCGACAGCAGGGGGTCGTCCGTGTCGACGAGGCGGAAACCGTCTGAAGTGCAGTGATGTAAGACAGTGGGGAGAAGTGGGGCGCACGCCTTGTTTGTGGGGCGTAGTGGGGTACAGTGGGGCACGCAAGGAGCTCGATGGGCCTGGACCCCAGGAGGTGGCGGGTGACCGACACCGATCCCGTCGACTCCGGACGCGAACGAGCCTTCGTCGGGTACGGGACCCACCGTCCCAAGCTCGACGACAAGGGGCGGCTGACGATCCCCGCCAGATTCAGGCCAGGCCTGGCGGACGGGGTGGTGGTGTGTGGGTGGTTCACCAACACGCTGTCGGTCTTCCCTGAGGGCGAGTTCGACGCGCTGGTCAGAAAGGTCCGGCCGACCGCCAACCTCAGCGAGAGGCACATGGCGTTCTTCCGGCTCCTGGTGAGCGGCGCGGAAGTCCAGCAACTGGACTCGCAGGGACGGATCTCCATCCCCGCGAGTCAGCGGAACTACGCGGGTCTGGACAAGGACTGCGTCGTCAACGGCCTCGGGGAGCGTCTCGAGGTCTGGGACGCCGAGGCGTGGGACCGCTACAGCGCGGAGAACCTACCCGTGTTCTCCGAGATGGAGGGCACCTCGCTCGGGATCGAGTTCTGATCCCGGGAGAGGAAGGACGAGAACGCACACGAGAGCACGACGGACGGAGCCCCCCGGCCCCTGCCCGGCACCACCCTGACGTACTTCCCCGACGCCAGGTGGGTACCGGACGGGGACCAGGGGGCTCCACCACAACCGCCGGAGCACCGACGACCGGACGCGAGGAGGCGAGATGGCAGAACGGCCCGATGCCGACCGCGACGCCACGCGCTCCGGGCACATCCCCGTCTTCCTCGAGCGCACCATCGAGCTCTTCCGTCCCGTCGTCGAGGCCGCCGCGGAGGAGGGGCGCGCACCCGTCATCGTGGACGGCACCCTCGGTCTCGGTGGGCATTCCTCGCACCTGCTGGCCGAGTTCGGCGAGCTGCGTGTACTCGGCGTGGACCGCGACCCCGAGGCGCTCGACATGGCGACCCGCCGGCTCACCGCCTATCGCGGCCGCTTCACTCCCGTCCACGCCCGCTTCGACGACTTCGACAGCGTCACCGCGGCGCTACCTCCGGATGCGCGTGACGACGCCGGCCCGGCGATCGACGGCATCCTCCTCGACTTCGGCGTCTCCTCGATGCAGCTCGACGTCGCCGAGCGCGGATTCGCGTACTCGGTGGACGCGCCGCTCGACATGAGGATGGACCCCACCACCGGCCCGACCGCCGCCGACATCCTCGCCGACTATCCGCGCGACGACATCGCCCGGGTCCTCCGGGTGTACGGCGAGGAGCGCTTCGCCCGGCAGATCGCGGCCGCGATCGTCCGCCGACGCGACACCGATCCCATCGTCACCAGCTCCCAGCTGGTCGAACTGCTCTACGACACGATCCCCCAGGGCGCCCGCCGGACCGGTGGGCATCCGGGCAAGCGAGTGTTCCAGGCCCTGCGCATCGAGGTCAACGCCGAACTCGAGGCCGTCGAGAACGCCGTGCCCGGCTACCTCGACCTCCTGCGGTTCGGCGGTCGCGCGGTCTTCATGGCGTACCACTCCCTCGAGGACAAGATCGTCAAGCGCGAACTCGCGACCCGCACCGCCTCCCGCACCCCGGCGGGCCTGCCGGTGGAGCTGCCCGGCCACGGCCCCGAGTTCGAGGCCGTCACCAGGGGAGCGGAGAAGGCCTCTCAGGAGGAGATCGACCACAACCCGCGCTCGGCCTCGGTCCGGGTGCGATGCGTCCGGCGTATCGACGGGAGAACCCCATGACGAGCACGATCGACACGCCCGGCACCGTTGACGGGCTCGACACCCACCCGGCCCCCGGCGCGGACGCCGACGCCCCGGCCGGGGCGGGACGGGCCGTCGGCCTCCGACGCAGGCCGGTCACGCGCTCCGTCCGTGGCCGTCGCACCGTGGTCGTCCCCGCGGAACGTCTGAGCCCCGCGGAACTGGCCGCGAGGGTGCCCTTCCTCGTCGTCCTGCTCCTCCTCATCGGCGCAGGCGTCGGCGGCACCCTCCTACTGTCGGCCCAGACCACCCAGGACACCTACGACCTCAAGAACGCACGCGACGCCAACGTCGAACTGGTCGAGCGGATGGAGGCGCTCCGCGCGTCCAACGAGCGCGCCCGCTCTGCCGAGGTGCTCGCGCAGCGCGCCGAGAAGCTGGGCATGGTCGGCGTCGCCAGCGCACCCATCCTGACCCGGGGATCCGACGGCGTCATCGAGATCGTGGGGGAGCCGGAAGCCAAGCTCGGCGCGCCGATCAAGCCGCTCCAACCCGCTCCGGTAGCGTCCGAGCCGTCGAGGTCGTCCGACCGGGACGCGTTCGATGCGCCGCCCGCACAGGTGCCGCAGGACCGGACCCCCCGCGGCGTCGCCCCCGTTCCTTATCCGCCGCTCGCCGGCCCGCCGTCCCCGGTGGCGCCGCCGTCCCCCATGGTCGAACCGGCGCCGCCG
>NZ_KV824044.1:0-22165 GCF_001815995.1 Dietzia sp. HMSC21D01
GAGCACGGCGCCCGCGCCGACCCCGGCGCCCTCGTGGACGAGGGCCTCCCCCGCGTGGCCGTCGAGCGCCGGCGAGGGGGCGATCCCGCGGACGAGGTCCGACGAGCCGCGCACGAAGTCCTCCGGGGTGCCCATGTCGCGCCAGTACGCCGAGTCGACGAACCCGTATACCCGCCTGCCCTCGCCGAGCAGCTGCGGGAAGGTCTCCCGCTCGACCGAGACGGGCTGCCCCTCCGGGATCTGCTCGATGAGCTCGCGACGGAAGACGTAGCAGCCCGCGTTGATCTGGTCGGTCGGCGGATCCTGCGTCTTCTCCAGGAACTCCTGCACGCGGCCGTCGTCGTCGGTCGTGACGCACCCGAACGCGCGCGGGTCGGACACGCGCACCAGGTGCATGGTGAGGTCGGCGTCCTTGGCCCGGTGCAGGGCCAGGATCTCCCGCAGGTCAGTCCCGCCGAGCACGTCGCCGTTGAACACCATGACGGTCGACGCGGTGAGCTCGGGCAGCACGTTGCGGATTCCGCCACCCGTGCCCAGCGGCTCGGTCTCCACCACGTACGAGATGTCGAGGTCCAGATCCGAGCCATCGCCGAAGTGCTCCTCGAACACCTCGGCCTTGAACGACGTGCCCAGCACGACCCGCCGGATGCCGGCCGCGCGGATGCGCGAGAGCAGGTGCGTGAGGAACGGCAGCCCCGCGGTCGGGAGCATGGGCTTGGGCGCGGAGATCGTCAGGGGCCGCAGCCGCGTGCCCTTTCCGCCGACCAGCACCACCGCCTCGGTGTCGGCGATCAGGTCGTCGCCGGTCGCGGCGCTCCCGGTGGTCGTCGAGGTCACGATGAAGCTCCTGGGGTCGTCGGGCCCCGCGGTCGCGCTCGCGAGCCGCCGGGGCGGTGGGTGGATGTCGGTCGTGGGTCGGACCGGGCCCCCGCGGGCTCAGCCGTGGCGGCCGCGGGGTGGGCGCGTGGCACGCCGCGCGGACCGGATCGCGAGACGGCACCGCAGTTCCAGGCCCGCTCTGAGCGCCCAGCGTATCGGGGCCTGCCAGGTCCGTGGGTGCCTGTCCGCCTGGAACAGATAGGCGCTGCGGTGGTGGGCCCGGAGGGTGAACTCGGGCACCGCCTTCGCCGCGTGGCCCTGGTCGTGGTGGATGACGGCGTCCGGGACGTAGACGTTCTGCCACCCGGCGCGCCCGAGTCGGTCGCCCAGGTCCACGTCCTCCAGGTACATGAAGTAGCGCTCGTCGAACCCGCCGAGCGCGTCGAAGGCCTCACGGCGCAGCAGCAGGCACGAACCGGACAGCCAGCCCGCGGTCCGCTCGGTCTCCATGTCCGCGCCGTCGAGGTAGTGGGCGGTCCACGGGTTCCCCCGCCACACCTGCCCGAGCAGGGCGTGACCGATCCCGGCCCCGAGCCGCGGCACCGAGCGGGCCGACGGGTACACCGACCCGTCCGTCTCGGAGATGCGCGGGCCGAACGCGGCCGCGCGCGGCCACCGCCGCGCCGCCTCGAGGAGGGCATCCACCGAGCCGGGTTCGAACGTCACGTCCGGGTTGACCACCAGGACGAACTCCTGGTCGAACTCGTCCGGACGCGCGGCGATCTCGGCCACGGCCCGGTTGATCGCGGTGCCGTAGCCGAGGTTGCCGCCGGTCGGGAAGAACTCGGCGAAGTCGTACCGGGCGGCGACGGCCTCGGGCGCCCCGTCTGTCGACCCGTTGTCCGCCATCACCAGCGCCACCGGCCGGGACGTGGCCGCCGGGAGCGTCTCGACGAAGCTGTGGAGGTGGTCGCCCGGCGAGTACGTCACCGTCACGACGGGTAGTCGGGTCGTCACGCGCAACACCCTACGACGCGGCCCGTCGATTCCGACGCCCGGCGCGCGGCGCGGTACCGTGGGATGATCGTCGGCGGCCTCGAGCGGCCCCTAATCGAGGACAAGGACGGTGGATGAGCGCCGAGCTGCCAGTGACTCCCCGTCGCGCCCACAGCCGGGCGCGGGGTAGGCGGCACGCCACCCCGGCCCACCCGATGGCCTCGCGTATAGGCCGCGTCCTCGCCGCTCTCGTCTCCGCGGTCTGCCTTCTGGTCACCGGCGTCGGCTGGACGCTCGTCAGCGGGCTCAGCTCGGACCTGTCCTCCGCCGGCGGCCTGGACGTGGGCGACGGCGGCCTCGACGGCGCGGTGGACATCCTTCTGGTCGGCACCGACAACCGGACCGACGCCCAGGGCAACCCCCTCAGCCAGGAGGAGCTCGCCACCATCCGCACCGGTGAGGAGGACGGCGAGAACACCGACACGATCCTGCTCATCCGCATCCCGGAGGACGGCAGCTCCGCCACCGCGATCTCCATCCCGCGTGACGTGTACGTGGAGACCAGCACCGTCGGCGGCAGCAAGATCAACGGTGTGTACGCGGCCAACAAGGAGGCCCACCTCGAGCGGGTCGTGGCCTCGGACCCCGAGGGCGTCATCACCGAGGAGGACCAGCGCGCGGCCGTCAACGCTGGCCGGAACGGGCTCATCGGCGCCGTCGCGGACCTCACCGGCGTCCAGGCCGACCACTACGCGGAGATCGGGCTGCTGGGTTTCGTACTGCTCACCGACGCGGTCGGCGGTGTCCCCGTCTGCCTCAACGAGCCCGTCGACGAGCCGCTATCGGGCGCGAACTTCGACGCGGGTGTCCAGACGGTCTCCGGCTCGGACGCCCTGAGCTTCGTCCGCCAGCGCCACGACCTGCCCGCCGGCGACCTCGACCGCATCGTCCGCCAGCAGGTGTTCATGTCCCAGCTGGTCAAGAAGATCCTCTCGGCCGGCACCCTCACCGATCCGGGCAAGCTCGGTGCGCTGGTCGACGCCGCCAAACGCTCGTTCGTGATCGACGAGAACTGGGACTTCGTGGACTTCGCCATGAAGCTCAAGGACATCAGCGGCGGCAGCGTCCGCTTCGAGACCATCCCGGTCACCAGCATCGACTCGTACACCGAGTGGGGCGAGTCCATCGTCACCGCCGACCCCGTCCAGGTGTCGGAGTTCGTCGCGGGCTTCGCCAGCACCGAGGATGACGCGGACGCCGCCGAGGGCGGCGACGGCGAGCCCGCCCCCGGCGAGCCCGGCGTCGACCCCTCGACGGTCGCCGTGTCGGTGGTCAACACCACCGCGATCGACGGGCTGGCCGCCCGCGTCTCCGGTGCGCTCACCGAGCTGGGCTACACCACCGGTGATCTGCTCACCGACCCGGCCGCCGCCTACACCTCTCACGTGGCGGCGGGCTCTGCCGACGACGCCGCCGCGTTCGCCGTCTCCGACGCGCTCGGTGGCCTGCCGGTCCAGGTCGACCCCGCGGTCCCGCCCGGCACCGTGCGTGTGGTCCTCGCGGACGACTACAGCGGCCCCACCGGTGAGGCCGCCACGACCGAGTCCTACTCCCCCGCCACCACCACGTACGCGCCGCTCCCGCCGTCGATCGCGCAGCGTCCGACCTTCGACGCCGGCGGCTCCGACGTACCCTGCGTGAACTGACCCCGGAGGCGGACGCGCCGCCCGCCGCACCGGGGGAACCACCCCACGACGCCAGGAGGCCACCCGAGTGAACACCGCCGCAGACACCGTGCTCCAGCCGCTGCTCGCGCTCGACCCCGGGGCGCCGATGGTCACCCACTACGACCAGGCCGCCCCGTCCCGCGTCGAGCTGTCGGTCACCTCGACCGCCAACTGGGCGGCGAAGATCGCGGGCCTGCTCCGCGACGAACTCGGGGTGACGCCCGGTGACGTGATCGTGTGCGACCTGCCCGCCCACTGGCTCACCGCCGGTGTCCTGCTGGGCACCTGGTGGGCGGGCGCCGAGGTCCGCACAGGGTCCGCGGACGACGCCGTCGTCGTCGTCACCGTCCCCGACCGCCTCGACCGCCACCCCACCGACGTCGAGACCCTCCTCATGACCACCGACCCGATGGGCCGCCCCCTGGCCGCCGCGGGCGTCGAGGTGCCGCCGGGCGTCACCGACCTCGCCGAGGCGTGCCGCATCCACCCCGACGCGTTCGTCCCCTCCGGCGGCGGTGACCTCGCCCTCGACGGCCTGCCGCTCGACCAACTGGCCGACCGCGCCCTCTCCGGTCGCGCGCTGGTCGCCGGCCGCGAACGCGACGACGTCGTGGCCACCCTCGCGCGGGTGTTCGCCTCCGGCGGCACGGCCGTGCTCGTCACGGGCGCCGACGCCGACGACCCCGCCGTGGCGGGGATCGCGGACACCGAGCGCACCACGCTCACCGCCTAGAGCACCGGACACCGAGCGCCGGCGGAGCGTTCCGGCGCCGGCGGGGCGGGGCGTTCTCCTCCCGCCCCGACTCCACCCGCCGCCTACCAGGCGCGATCCGGGCAGCAACGCGATCTGCCCCTCCGATTGCGATCCGCCCCCGGGGTTCCGGGGGTCGATCGCGATCGGAGGGGCAGATCGAGGCGGGGTTCAGCCGACCGGTCAGGCCAGGAGCTGGCGGGCCATGACCATGCGGTTGATCTGGTTGGTGCCCTCGTAGATCTGGGTGATCTTGGCGTCGCGCATCATCCGCTCGACGGGGAAGTCACGCGTGTAGCCGGCGCCGCCGAACAGCTGCACCGCGTTGGTGGTGACCTCCATCGCCACGTCCGAGGCGAAGGTCTTGGAGGCGGCGGCCATGAAGCCGAGCTTCTCGCCACCGGGGGCGGAGCCGCGCTCGGCGTTGGCGGCGGCGGTGTAGACCATCAGACGCGCGGCCTGCACCTTCATGGCCATGTCGGCCAGCATGAACTGCGTGTTCTGGAAATCCGAGATCGCCTTGCCGAACTGGCGGCGCTCCTTGGTGTAGGCGATCGCCGCGTCGAGCGCGCCCTGCGCGATGCCCACGGCCTGCGCACCGATCGTCGGACGGGTGTGGTCCAGCGTCTGCAGCGCGGTCTTGAACCCGGTGCCCGGCTCGCCGATGATCCGGTCGCCCGGGATGCGGACGTTCTCGAAGTACAGCTCCGCGGTGGGCGAGCCCTTGATCCCGAGCTTCTTCTCGGTCTTGGACACGCCGAAACCCTCGTCGTCGGCGTGGACCATGAACGCGGAGATCCCGCCGGCACCCTTATCTGGGTCGGTCACGGCCATGACCGTGTACCAGGTGGACTTGCCGCCGTTGGTGATCCACGCCTTGGAGCCGTTGAGGATCCAGTCGTCACCGTCGGCCTTGGCGCGCGTGCGCATCGACGCGGCGTCCGAGCCGGCCTCGCGCTCGGACAGGGCGTAGGAGGCCATCTTCCCCGCGGCGATCTCGGGCAGCACCTTCTGCTTGAGCTCCTCGCCACCGGCCAGGATCAGGCCCATGGTGCCGAGCTTGTTGACCGCCGGGATCAGCGAGGACGAGGCGTCGACGCGGGCGACCTCCTCGATCACGATGCAGGCCGCGACCGAATCCGCGCCCTGACCCTCGTACTCCTCGGGGATGTGGACCGCGTTGAAGCCCGACGCGTTGAGCGCGTCGAGGGCCTCCTGCGGGAACCGCTCGTTCTCGTCGACATCCGCGGCGTGGGGCTCGATCTCCTTCTCCGACAGCGCGCGGATCGCGGCGCGGAGCTCCTCGTGCTCCTCCGCCGGACGGTACAGATCGAAGTCAGGGTTACCGGACATGTGCGGGCCTCCAAAGGGGAATCGTCAGTGCTGGTCACGCGGCGGGCGCCGGTGTCCGGACATCGGTGTGGGCCGGTCGCGCGACGGCGGCGGCTCGCGAGTGGATCCGGGGTGCACCCGGCCACTCAGGTTACCAGCGACTAACTGGATTCCTCCCCCATCGGCGACCCCACTTTCCGCATCGCGGAACGCACCTGCGGGATGCCTCCCGCCCGTCAGCCGAGCAGACGCTGCCGGAGCGCGTCGTCCTTGCGCTCGACCATCGCCTCGAGCTCCGCCTGGAAACCCTCCATCCGCTCACGCAGGGCGGGGTCGGAGGCGGCGAGGATCCGGACCGCCAGCAACCCGGCGTTCCGGGCTCCCCCGATCGACACGGTCGCCACCGGGACCCCCGCCGGCATCTGCACGATCGACAGCAACGAGTCCATCCCGTCGAGATGCTTGAGCGGAACCGGCACTCCGATCACGGGCAGCGCGGTGGCGGAGGCGACCATCCCCGGCAGGTGCGCGGCGCCGCCCGCGCCGGCGATCACGACGCGGATGCCGCGACCGGCGGCCGACCGGGCGTAGTCGAGCATCTTCTGCGGGGTGCGGTGCGCGGAGACGACGCCCACCTCGAACGGGATCCCGAACTCGGCGAGCGCCTCGGCCGCCGCCTCCATGGTGGGCCAGTCGGAGTCACTGCCCATGATGAGGCCGACCTGCGGCCCGTCCTGTCGCGCGGTCATCTCGTCGCCTTTCGTGGAGGTGTGTCAGCGGGGGCGGCCGGGGCGCCGCCGCCCGGGGGGTTGTCCGATGGACGCGGTGTCCGCACAGCATCGGCCGCGCGGACGCGGCGGTGAGCTCAGCGTTCGAAGTCGCCGACGGGCGCGCCCGTGTGAGGGTCCCAGCCGTCGGCCCACCGGGCGTGGGAGAGCCAGTGGGCGGACAGCTCGGCCACCGCGCGCACGGCGGCCACCTGGTCCGCGTCGTCCGGGTCGAGACCCGGGTCGGCGAGCACGTTGACGTGCCCGATCTTGCGGCCGTGTCGCTCGGACTTGCCGTAGAGGTGCACCTTGGCGTGCGGGAACCGCGCTGCGAGGTGGTGGACACGCTCGTCCATGCTCATCTCGGGCGTCTCGGGCGCGCCGAGGACGTTGGCCATCACGGTGAGCGGGGCGGTGGACACGGTCGAGCCGAGCGGGTAGTCGAGCACGGCACGCAGGTGCTGCTCGAACTGGCTGGTGGTGGCCCCGTCCATGGTCCAGTGCCCGGAGTTGTGGGGCCGCATCGCCAGCTCGTTGACCAGCACGCCGGGGCGACCGTCCGAGCCGACGACCTCGAACAGCTCGACGGCCATGACGCCGGTGACGTCCAGGTGCTCGGCGAGCTTGAGGGCGGTCGCCTGGACGGCCGAGCGCAGGTCGTCGGGGAGTCCGGGGGCGGGAGCGATCGCCACGGCGCAGATCCCGTCGCGCTGTACGGTCTCGACGACCGGCCACACGGCGCCCTGCCCGAACGGGGACCGCGCGACCATGGCGGACAGCTCCCGGGTCCACGGCACCCGGGCCTCGGCCATCATGGGCACCCCGGCGGCGAGCTGCTCGGAGGCGATCCGCTCGGCCTCCTCGAGCGAGTCCGGCATCCAGACGCCGCGCCCGTCGTAGCCGCCGCGGGCGGACTTGAGGACGATCCGCCCGTCCTGCTCATCGTGGAAGCGCCGGACGTCCTCGACCGTGTCCACGCCGGTGAACGGCGGGATCGGCGCACCGATCTCGGCGAGGGCACGCCGCATGACGAGTTTGTCCTGGGCGTGGATGAGCGCGGAGGCACGCGGGCGGACGGCGACGCCCGAGGCCTCGAGGTCGAGCAGGATCTGCGGGGGCACGTGCTCGTGGTCGAACGTCATCACGTCGGCGCCCTCGGCGGCGGCACGGACGGCGTCGGGGTCGTCGTGGGCGCCGATCACGACGTCGGGCGTGACCTGGGCCGCGGGGTCGAGCGGGTCGGCGGCGAGGACCCGGAGGGTCTGGCCCAGGGCGACGGCCGACTGGTGGGTCATGCGGGCGAGCTGCCCGCCGCCGATCATCGCCACGACGGGCGCTGCGAGTGGATTGCGGCGGATGCGCGAGTCGTCGTTCACGCCGCCCATCGTCTCACGCCGCCCGGGTGTCAGCGCCGCCCCGGCAGGCCCCAGCGCGAGCGCGGGGCGGCGGCCAGCGGGGCGGGCGGCGATGGCGGGGGCAGCCGGAGCAGCTCGTCGTAGACGGCGGCGTGGACGCGGGCCACGTCGGGCACGTGGTCGATCTCGATGGGCGGGAGGTGCCCCAGTTCGAGGATGAGGCAGCCCGTGCCCAGGGCGCGGTCGGCGAGGGTGTGGCGGAAGCGGACGGCGCTGATGCGGCGCAGCGGCACGTCCACGCACCGCCGGTTGGAGCCGGCCGGGCGATAGAGCACGCGCTCGTCGGTGACGACGAGGTCCGTGCGCGCCCAGCGGATCAGCGGCCAGAGGGCGAACCGGAGGACGACGAGCGAGAACAGCACCGCGACCATCGCCCAGGTAGCGGTCCGGTCCCCGGCGTGGACGACCTGGACCTCGATGAAGCCGCCGGCGATACCGGCGAGCCCGGCGCCGACGAGGGTGACGAGCGCGGGTCTGACGAGCGCGCGCCAGTGCGGGTGGGTGTGGACGATGAGCGTCTCCCCCGGCGCGAGGACCGATCGGACGAAACCCACGGCTCAGCCGCCCCACCGACCGCCGACGCCGCGGACGTGGGTGACGTCGCCCGCGGCCACGGGGAACTCGCCGTCGGTGTCGACGACGACGAGGCGGCCGTCTCGGTCGACCCGGTCGGCTCGCCCGGTCCGCACGATGTCCCCGGGCAGCTCGACCCTCACGTCGGCGCCGATGGTGGAGCAGGCCTCGGAGTAGGTCGTCATGAGCGTGTCCGAGATGGTCGATCCGCTCCCGCGTTCACACTCGCGCCACTGGCCGTGGCGAAGGGCCAGCGCCTCCAGCACGGATCGCGCGAGGCGGTCGCGGTCGACCGATCCGCCGGCCAACGCGAGCGAGGTGGCGTGCGGTACGGGCAGTTGCGCCTGCGTGAGGGACACGTTGATCCCGACGCCCACCACGATGGCGGGCAGGCGCACCGAGTAGTCGCCCCCGGCGGGGACCGTGGTCACCTCGGCGAGGATCCCGGCGATCTTCCGGCCGTCGACCAGGACGTCGTTGGGCCACTTCAAGGTGGCGTCCACACCGCCGGCCTCGCGGAGCCCGTCGCGGATCGCCAGGCCGGTGACCAGCGGCAGCCACCCGAAGAGCGTCGGCGAGACCGCACCCGGTCGCAGTAGGACGCTGACGGCGACCTGCGTGCGGGGCGGGGCGGTCCACACGCGGCCGAGCCGGCCACGCCCCGACGCCTGATGCTCGGCCAGCAGCACACTGCGGTCCGCCGCGCCCGCGGCCGCGCGGGCGAGGAGTTCCGCGTTGGTCGAGCCGATGTCCTCGACCACCTCCAGCGAGGAGTAGGGGGCGTCCGGTCCCTCCACCAGGACGCGACGGAGCGCGTCGCCGTCCAGCGCGGGCGGGGTCTCGGAACCGGTGTCTGCGTGCACGACACCCAGGGTATGTGCCCGCTCCGACACGGGGCGCGGGCCGTCTGGCGGGGGACGTCGGCCGGGTCACGTCGCCACGGGGCGCGGCGACTAGTTAGAGTCTTGCAACATGACGACTGCCTCAGAACCGGACGTGAGCGCCGACGTCCAGACGGACGCCGCGACCCCCGACATCCACACGACCGCCGGGAAGCTGTCCGAGCTGCGTCGGCGCCTCGACGAGGCCCGGGCCCCCATGGGGCAGGCCGCGGTGGACAAGACCCACGAGAAGGGCCTGATGACGGCCCGCGAACGGATCGAGAACCTCCTCGATCCGGGTTCGTTCGTGGAGATCGACGCCCTGGCCCGCCACCGCGCCACCACCTTCGGCCTCGCCGAGCGTCGCCCGCTCGGTGACGGCGTCATCACCGGCTACGGCACGATCGACGGCCGCAGCGTCTGCGTGTTCTCCCAGGACGCCACCGTCTTCGGCGGGTCGCTCGGTGAGGTCTACGGCGAGAAGATCGTCAAGGTCATGGACCTGGCCCTGAAGACCGGCCGCCCGATGATCGGCATCAACCACGGTGCCGGCGCCCGCATCCAGGAGGGCGTCGTCTCGCTCGGCCTGTACGGCGAGATCTTCCACCGCAACGTCCTGTCCTCCGGCGTCATCCCGCAGGTGTCCCTCATCATGGGCCCGTCCGCCGGCGGCCACGTGTACTCCCCCGCCCTGACCGACTTCACCGTGATGGTCGACAAGACCTCGCAGATGTTCGTCACCGGCCCCGACGTCATCAAGACCGTCACCGGCGAGGAGGTGTCGCAGGAGGAGCTCGGCGGCGCCACCACCCACATGACCAAGTCCGGCGTCTCCCACTACACGGCCAGCGACGAGCAGGACGCCCTCGACTTCGTCAAGGACCTGCTGTCCTACCTGCCGAGCAACAACCGGGCCGAGGCCCCGCGGCTCCCCTACCCCGTGGCCGAGGGCGCGATCGAGGACAACCTCACGCTCGAGGACCACGAGCTCGACACGATCATCCCGGACTCCTCGAACAGCCCGTACGACATGCACGAGGTCATCTCGCACATCGTCGACGACGGCGAGTTCCTGGAGGTCCAGGGCCAGTACGCGATGAACATCATCGTCGGCTACGGCCGCATCGAGGGCCGCAGCGTCGGCGTAGTGGCCAACCAGCCGACCCAGTTCGCCGGCTGCCTGGACATCAAGGCCTCCGAGAAGGCCGCGCGCTTCGTCCGCACCTGCGACGCGTTCAACATCCCGATCCTCACCCTGGTCGACGTCCCGGGCTTCCTGCCCGGCACCGGTCAGGAGTTCGACGGCATCATCCGCCGCGGCGCCAAGCTCCTCTACGCCTACGGTGAGGCCACCGTCGGCAAGGTCACCGTCATCACCCGCAAGGCCTACGGCGGAGCGTACGACGTGATGGGGTCCAAGCACATGGGCGCGGACATCAACCTGGCGTGGCCGACCGCCGAGATCGCCGTCATGGGCGCCTCGGGCGCGGTCGGGTTCGTCTACCGCAACGAGCTCAAGCAGGCCGCGGCCAACGGCGAGGACGTCGACGCCCTGCGCCTGAAGCTGCAGGCCGAGTACGAGGACACCCTCGTCAACCCGTACGTCGCCGCCGAGCGCGGCTACGTCGACGCGGTGATCCCGCCGTCGCACACCCGCCTGCAGGTCGCCCAGGCCCTGCGTCTGCTCGACCGCAAGGTAGTCGAGGTGCCCGCCAAGAAGCACGGGAACATCCCGCTGTGACCGCCGAGAAGCAACAGGACGGGGCCGACAAGCCCGAGAAGCCGTTCTTCGAGGTCGAAGGGGGTAACCCAACGGCCACCGAGGTGGGCATCCTGGCGGCGGTCTTCGCGACCGCCCAGGGTAATGCCGCCCACGGCGGGCACGACACCGGGATCAAGAACGACTGGGGCGCCTTCGAGGACCGGCTCCGGCCGCCGTTCGGCTACAACCCCAACTCGTTCCTCAACCGCCGCCAGTACTGACCGGTCGGCCCGGCGCACCACGCGCCGGGCCCACCGCCTGCGAGGGGGAAACCACGTGTCCGATGACCGCGAGCACGGCAGGCGCGCGGGCACCGACGAGGGCACCGCCACCCATCACACGGGGATCATCGGACGCGCCGAACCGTCGGCGGACCGTCCCGGCGCCACCGTCATCCACCAGGACGAGACGACCAAGGTCGTGGCGTTCGAGTTCGCCGAGGGTCAGGAACTAGCGGATCACGCCGCCTTCCACCCGATCCTCGTGCAGCTGCTGCGCGGCCGCGTCGAGTTCGGGTTGCCGGACCGCACCCTCGACCTGCGCCCCGGCGAGATCGTGCACCTCACCGCCAAGCTCCGACACAGGGTCCGCGCCCTCGAGCCCACCACGCTGACCGTCACCATGCTGCTGCCGCGCTCGTGAGCACGTGGCTACGCTCTAGCCCATGATCGCGTTCGTCCTCGCCTCCGCCTCCCCGTCCCGTCTCCACATCCTCGAGCAGGCCGGTGTCGACCCGCTCGTCCGGCACCCGGAGGTCGACGAGGACGCGCTCCAGGCTGCACTGCCCACGGGGACACCGCACGTGCGGGTCGTCGAGGAGCTGGCCCGCGCGAAGGCGGAGGATGTCCTGCACCGCGAGGGCGCGCAGCTCGCAGAGGAGGCGCGGTCGGCGGGGGCGGACACCCTGATCGTCGTGGGGTGCGACTCCATGCTGCTGGTCGACGGTCGCCTCGAGGGCAAACCGCACACCTACGAGCGCGCGCTCGAGCGGTGGCACAAGATGCGCGGTCGCCACGGCGTCCTGCTCACCGGGCATGCGCTCATCGTCGCCGACCTCGCCGACGACGCCCCTTACGCCGTGACCTTCTCCGACTCGGACACCTCCGACACCACGGTGCACTTCGGCGCCCCGTCCGACGCCGACCTCGACGTGTACCTGCGCACCGGCGAGCCCCTGGAATGCGCGGGCGCGTTCACGATCGAGTCGCTCGGCGGCTGGTTCATCGACCGGATCGAGGGCGACCCGTCGAGCGTGATCGGCCTCAGCCTGCCGCTGCTGCGCCGCCTGCTGGAGGCCGCGGGGATCAACGCGCACCGCGTCTGGCGCCCCGAGCTGCGCGGCTGACCCCGCCACCCCCGTTCGGAACCTGCAGGTCACCCCGGCCACGGGCCATCGGGGTCCGCCCCCGGCGGTCGGACCGCCGACCCCAACACCACACATGAGGGAGGCCTCTCATTAGACTGCGGAAGAACTCGGTGGGCCTCCCGGCCGACCGCCAGTAAAGACGTCCATCACCAGGAGGCCCTGAGTGCCCAGTCATGCCAGCTCTCACATCACCAAGGTCCTCGTCGCCAACCGCGGCGAGATCGCCGTCCGTGTGATCCGCGCGGCGAAGGACGCCGGCCTGGCCAGCGTGGCGGTGTACGCCGAGCCCGATGCCGACGCCCTGTTCGTCAAGCTGGCCGACGAGGCCTTCGCCCTGGGGGGCACCACTTCCGCGGAGTCCTACCTGGTCTTCGACAAGATCCTCGACGCCGCCGCCAAGTCCGGCGCCGACGCGATCCACCCAGGATACGGCTTCCTGTCCGAGAACGCCGACTTCGCGCAGGCCGTCATCGACGCCGGCCTCATCTGGATCGGGCCCCCGCCGCAGGCCATCCGCGACCTCGGCGACAAGGTCACCGCCCGCCACATCGCAGAGCGGGCCAACGCCCCCATGGCCGCCGGCACCAAGGACCCGGTCGCGAACGCTGACGAGGTCGTCAAGTTCGCCGAGCAGTACGGCCTGCCCATCGCCATCAAGGCCGCCTTCGGTGGCGGCGGACGCGGCATGAAGGTCGCCCACAAGATGGAGGAGGTCGCCGAGCTCTTCGAGTCGGCCACCCGTGAGGCCACCGCCGCCTTCGGTCGTGGCGAGTGCTTCGTCGAGCAGTACCTCGACAAGGCCCGCCACGTCGAGGCGCAGGTCCTCGCCGACCAGCACGGCAACGTCATCGTCGCCGGTACCCGCGACTGCACCCTGCAGCGTCGCTTCCAGAAGCTCGTCGAGGAGGCCCCGGCGCCGTTCCTCACCGACGAGCAGCGCAAGCGCATCCACGACTCCGCCAAGGCCATCTGCAAGGAGGCCGGCTACTACGGTGCCGGCACTGTCGAGTACATGGTCCAGGGCGACACGATCTCCTTCCTTGAGGTCAACCCCCGCCTGCAGGTCGAGCACCCGGTCACCGAGGAGACCGCGGGCATCGACCTGGTCCTGCAGCAGTTTAAGATCGCCGAGGGCGAGGTGCTCGAGTTCACCGAGGACCCCGAGCCCCGCGGCGTGGCGTTCGAGTTCCGTATCAACGGCGAGGACGCGGGCCGCAACTTCCTGCCCGCCCCCGGCACCATCACCGCCTACCATGAGCCCACCGGCCCGGGCGTGCGCATGGACTCCGGCGTCGAGCAGGGCGACACCATCGGCGGCCAGTTCGACTCGATGCTCGCCAAGCTCATCGTGTGGGGCGAGGACCGCGACCAGGCGCTCGCCCGCTCGGCCCGCGCCCTGGCCGAGTACAAAATCGAGGGCATGGCCACCGTCCTGCCGTTCCACCAGCACATCGTCACCCACCCCGCGTTCGTCGGCGACGGCAAGAAGTTCGACGTCTACACCAAGTGGATCGAGGAGGAGTGGGAGAACCCGATCGAGCCGTGGACGCCCACCGGTGCCCCGGCCGACGATGACGAGCCCGTCGAGCGCAAGAAGGTCGTCGTCGAGGTGGACGGTCGTCGCGTCGAGGTCTCGCTGCCCGGCGACCTCGCGTTCGGTGGTTCGCACGCCGGCGGCACCGTCCGCCGCAGGGCCAAGTCCCGGACCCGCGGCGGCGCCGCCGGTGCGGCCGCGTCCGGTGACGCCGTGTCGGCGCCCATGCAGGGCACCGTCGTCAAGGTCGCCGTCTCCGAGGGCCAGGAGGTCAAGGCCGGCGAGCTCGTGGCCGTGCTCGAGGCCATGAAGATGGAGAACCCCGTCACCGCCCACAAGGACGGCGTCGTCACCGACCTGTCCGTGGACGCCGGTGCCCCCGTCACCCAGGGCACGGTTCTCTGCGAGATCAAGTGATCCGCTGACGGCGCGGGCGGGACCCGTCCGCGCCGTCGACGACCCACCCCCGGAATCCGCTACTCCCCTTACGGATCCGCTACCCCCGCAGGCGTAGCGGATCCCCGGCCGGAGTAGCGGATTTCGCGGTTGTGGGGTCCTACCGCCCGGCGTCGGCGGGTCTCAGGCCCCCGGGCCGGCCGAGTGCTCGACCACGGGCTCCGCGCTGGCGGGATCGAACGCCGCGTCCACCAGGAATTCGCGGACCTCGGGCACACTCCTGAGGAACTCGTCCGCCTCGTCGTCGGACTCCACCACCTGGCTCGCCCGCTCGGCGACGATCCGCCGCTCGAAAAGCTCCACCTCGCGCGCGACGCGGTCCGGGTCCCATCCGAGCAACCCGGCCATGAGGTCGGCGACCTCGCGCGCGCAGTCGACGCCTCCGTGCTGGTACTCCATCGAGATCCGCGTGCGGCGGACCAGGACGTCCTCGAGATGCAGGACCGCCTCGGCCTGGGCGGCGTAGACGATCTCCACGCGCAGGTAGCGCTCGGCCCCGCCGACAGGATCGAGCAGGTCGGGGCGGTCCGCCGCCAGGTCGAGGACGTCCTCGGCCAGCGTGCCGTAGCGGCCGAGCAGGTGCTGCATCTGGTCCTCGCGGATCTCGTAGTGATCGGCGATCCGGTCGGCGCGGTTGACCATCGCCGGATACCCGTCGGCGCCCAGGAGCGGGATCCGCTCGGTGGTCGAGGGCGGTACCGACGCGGCCCGCTCGCCCAGCTCGGACACCGCCGCGTCGACCGCGTCGGCGGCCATCACGCGGTAGGTCGTGTACTTGCCGCCCGCCACCACCACGGCCCCGGGGGCGACGGTCATCACCGCGTGCTCGCGCGAGAGCTTGGCGGTGGAGTCCGCGCCGCCCGACAGCAGCGGTCGCAGCCCCGCGTAGACGCCACGCACGTCCTCGCGGCGAATGGGCGTGGTGAGCACGGAGTTGACGTGGCCGAGGATGTACTCGATGTCCGCTCCGGTGGCCGCCGGGTGGGCCAGGTCGAGCTGCCAGTCGGTATCGGTGGTGCCGATGATCCAGTACTCGCCCCACGGGATGACGAACAGCACGGACTTCTCGGTGCGCAGGATCAGCGCCGCCTCGGAGTCGACCCTGTCGCGGTCCACGACGATGTGCACGCCCTTGGACGCCCGGACGGTGAAACCGCCCTCCTCCCCGAGCATCCGCTGCAGCTGGTCGGTCCACACGCCGGCCGCGTTGAGCACGACACGGGCCCGCACGTCGGTCTCGTGCCCGGTCTCCGCGTCGCGGACGCGCACGCCGGTGACCCGGTCCCCCTCACGGAGGTAGCCGATCACCTGGGTCGAGTTGGCCACGACCGCCCCGTGGTGCGCGGCCGTCCGGGCCAGGGTGAGGGTGTGCCTCGCGTCGTCGACGAGGCTGTCCCAGTAGCGGATCCCGCCCACCACGGCGTCCTCCCGCAGCCCGGGGGCCACGCGACGGGCGCCGGCCCGGCTGTAGTGCTTCTGCGGGGGGACGCTCTTCGCACCACCCATCACGTCGTAGAGCACAAAGCCGGCGGCCATGTACGGGCGTTCCCAGAAGCGGCGGGTCAGGGGGAAGAGGAACTTCAGCGGGGTGACGAGGTGCGGCGCCAGACGCGTCATGCTGAGCTCCCGCTCGTGCAGCGCCTCGGCGACCAGGCCGAAGTCGAGTTGCTCGAGGTAGCGCAGCCCGCCGTGGAACATCTTGGAGCTGCGGGAGGAGGTGCCCGCCGCGAAGTCGCGGGCCTCGACGAGCGCCACGTTGAGCCCGCGGGTGGCGGCGTCCAGCGCACTGCCCGTGCCGACCACGCCGCCGCCGACGACCACGACGTCGAACGTGTCCTCCTCCAGCCTGCGCCAGTCCTCGGCGCGGCGGTCGGGTCCGAGGACGGATCTGGACCTGGTCGTGCGCATGGACGCTCCCTCCGCGGCCGGGCGTGTGGTTCGGTCGGTCGGACCCGACTCTACGCCCGACCGGACGTAGTCTTGGGCACGTGACTAGGAACACCTACATTCTGGCGATCGACCAGGGCACCACGTCGACGCGGGCGATACTCTTCGACAACCAGGGCATGCCGGTCCCCGCGGCGACGGTCCAGGTGGAGCACCGCCAGGTCCTCCCGCGCGCGGGGTGGGTGGAGCACGATCCGATGGAGATCTGGGCGAACGTTCGCACCGCGATGGGCCAGGTGGCGGGCCGGGTGGACCTCGAGCCGGCGGCGGTCACCGCGATCGGCATCACCAACCAGCGCGAGACGACCGTGGTGTGGGACCGGGTCACCGGCGAGCCCGTCTACAACGCGATCGTCTGGCAGGACACGCGCACGTCGGGGCTCTGTGCGCGCCTCGCCGACGGACACCCCGACGGAGACGACCGCTTCCGAGATGTCACCGGGCTGCCCCTGTCGACCTACTTCGCCGGGCCCAAGATCCGGTGGATCCTCGATCACCTCGATTCCCGGGGAGAGCGCGGCACCGAGCGCGCGGAGGCCGGGGAACTGCTGGCGGGGACCATCGACTCGTGGCTGGTGTGGAACCTGACCGGTGGGAGGCGTGGGGGTGACGACGGCGAGGAGGCCCTCCACGTCACGGATGTCACCAACGCGTCGCGCACTCTGCTCATGGACCTGCGGACCCTGCAGTGGAGCGAGGAACTCTGTCGCGAGATCGGTGTGCCCCGCGCGATGCTCCCGGAGATCGTCCCCTCCTCCGGGGTGCTGGGTCACGTGGCCCGGCGCAGAATGTTCGGCGGTACGCCCATAGCGGGGATCCTCGGCGATCAGCAGGCCGCGATGTTCGGCCAGACCTGCTTCGAGCCCGGCGAGGCCAAGAACACCTACGGAACGGGCGCGTTCCTCTTGCTCAACACGGGAACGACGCCTCAGTTCAGCGACAACGGCCTGCTCACCACCGTGGCCTACCAGCTCGGGGACGACGACCCGGTCTACGCGCTGGAGGGCTCGGTGGCCGTGGCCGGGTCGTTGGTGCAGTGGCTGCGTGACAACCTCGGGGTGATCTCCACCGCGGGCGAGACGGAGGGTTTGGCCAAGTCGCTCGAGGACAACGGGGACTGTTATCTGGTGCCCGCGTTCTCGGGGCTGCTGGCCCCGCGCTGGCGGCCGGACGCCCGTGGCGCGATGGTGGGGCTCACCCGCTTCCACACGCGCGCGCACCTGGCCCGAGCGGCCCTGGAGGCGACCGCGTTCCAGACCCGCGAGATGACCGACGCGATGGTGGCCGACGCCGGTGAGTCCGCGGATTCGCTGCGCGTCGACGGCGGGATGGTGGTCAACGACTACCTCATGCAGTTCCAGGCCGACATCCTCGGCGTGGACGTGATCCGGCCCCAGGTCACCGAGACCACCGCGCTCGGGGCCGCGTTCGCGGCCGGGTTGGCGGTGGGTCAGTGGGATTCGCCCGACCGCCTACGCGAGTTGTGGCGGGAGGACTGCCGCTGGTCGCCGCAGATGCCCGGGCAGGAGCGCGAACGGCTGCTCGCGCGGTGGAACGACGCGGTCGAGCGCACGCTCTGCTGGGCGGACGCCGAGGGCTGAGCCCGGCGGACGCGATCAGTCCAGGTCGTCGTGGCGCATGAGCTGGCGCGCCGCCTCGGTGATCGTGCCCGTCATCGACGGGTAGACCGAGAACGACCCCGCGAGGTCGCCCACCGTCAGCTGATTCCGGACCGCCACCGAGATCGGCAGGATCAGCTCGGACGCCGTGGGGGCCACGACCACGCCGCCGATCACCACGCCGGAGGCCGGGCGACAGAAGAGCTTGACGAAGCCGCGCCGCAGGCTGCGCATCTTGGCCCGCGGGTTGCCGGCCAGCGGCATGACCTCGACGCGGGCGGGGACCTCGCCGCTCTCGATCTGCGCGTGCGAGATGCCGACCGTGGCGATCTCGGGCCGCGTGAACACCGCGGAGGCCACGGTCCGCAGCTTGATGGGGTTCACGCCCTCGCCGAGCGCGTGGTACATCGCGATGCGGCCCTGCATGGCTGCCACCGAAGCCAGCGGGAACAGGTCCGTGCAGTCGCCACCGGCGTAGATGCCCGGGGCGGTGGTGCGGGAGACGCGGTCGACCTTGATATGGCCACTGGACTGCAACTCGACGCCCGCGTTCTCCAAACCGAGGCCCTGCGTGTTGGGCACCGACCCGACACAGATGAGGGCGTGCGAGCCCTTGACCGTGCGCCCGTCACCGAGGCGGACGATGATGCCGTCCTCGAAGTGCTCGACCGCGTCGGCGCGCGCGTGCTTGACCAGCGACACGCCACGCTCGCTCAGTGCCTCCTCCAGCACCAGGGCGGCGTCGGCGTCCTCGTGCGGCAGCACCCGGTCTCGACTGGAGACCATGGTGACCTTGACGCCCATCTCGGTGAACGCCGAGACGAACTCGGCACCGGTGACGCCCGAGCCGATCACGACCAGGTGGGTGGGCAGCTCGGTGAGGTCATAGAGCTGACGCCAGTTGAGGATCCGCTCACCGTC
This sequence comes from Dietzia sp. HMSC21D01, assembly GCF_001815995.1. Classification (NCBI taxonomy): domain Bacteria; kingdom Bacillati; phylum Actinomycetota; class Actinomycetes; order Mycobacteriales; family Dietziaceae; genus Dietzia; species Dietzia sp. HMSC21D01. Next base: position 18,867 of record NZ_KV824044.1, read on the forward strand.
GGGCTCGGCGCCCCGGAGCACGCGCGGGCTGGACCCGGTGGCCATGAGGACCACGTCGGCGTCGAAGATCTTCTCCTGCCCGTTCTCGAAGGTCACTGCCACCCGGTGCGAGGCCATGCCCGGCTGCGAGTCGTGCAGACGCGCCCAGCCGGAGATCAGCCGCACGCCCTCTCGCTGCAGCTGCGCCCGGATGTCGGCGGACTGCGCGCGGGCCAGGGACTTGACCCTCCCGTTGACCTGCCCCAGCTTGTATGCGGTGGGGTCGAAGTGAGCCTGGACGCCCATCTCCTCTGCGCGACGCATGTCCGTGCGGACGCCCGTGGTGGCGATGAACGTCTTGGACGGCACGCAGTCGCTGAGCACACAGTTGCCGCCGATGCCGTCCGCGTCGACGATCGTGACGTCCGCACCGTACTGGGCGGCGACCAGCGCCGCCTCGTAGCCGGCGGGTCCGCCGCCGATGATGATGATGCGTTGCGTCACATGTCCTCCACGGCTCGCTGGGGTAAGGGCCGAGCGCCGCGCCCCGCTGTGGCGGACCGCGTCACGTCCGCCGTACACGGTAGTCGAACGATCCGATCGGGGCCGAGGACGTCGGGCCCGGTGCCGCCCCCAGGGACTAGGGTTGTGACCGTGCCTCTTTACGCCGCGTACGGGACGAACATGCATCCCGATCAGATGAACACCCGCGCGCCGCACTCCCCCTTCGCCGGGACCGGGTGGGTGGACGGCTGGCGCCTCACCTTCGCCGGGGACGATCCCACCTGGCAGGGCGCCGTCGCCACGGTCGTACCGGACCAGGGGTCGAGGGTCTTCGTGGTGCTCTACGACGTCCCCGAGGAGGACGTCCGGGCACTCGACCGCTGGGAGGGCACCGACGAGATGCCCGCGCGCAAGATCCGGGTCCGCGTCACCCGCCGGCCGACGGTGCCCGACGGTCCCCCGGTCGATGCCCAGGAGTCCGAGTTCGCCGTGGACACCACCACCCCCACCGGCACCGGCACCGGCACAGACGACACCGTGCTCGCGTGGTTGTACGTCATGGACGCCTTCGAGGGCGGGTTGCCGTCGGCGAGGTACCTCGGTCTGCTCGCCGACGCCGCCGAGTGCGCGGGCGCCCCCGACCAGTACGTGCACGAACTGCGCACGCGGGAATCACGCAACGTCGGCCCGGGCGCCTGAGCAGACGATGGCGCCCCTGCTCTCCCCCACCGACGACGCCCGCGACGCGTCCGCACAGATCGCGCGCCTGAGCGGTCGCGACCGCCACGACGTCGCGCTCGTGTTGGGCTCGGGGTGGTCCGAGGTCGTCGCCGGGCTCGCCGACCCGGGCACGGCCGTGACCGTCGCGGCCGCCGACCTGCCCGGGTTCGTCACCCCCACGGCCGCCGGTCACCGCGGCGCCGTGACCAGTTGCCTCGTCGACGGCGTGCCGCTGCTGTCAGTGGCCGGCCGCACCCACCTCTACGAGGGCGCGGACACCGCGCCCGTCGTCCACCCCGCCCACGTCGCGGCCGCGGTCGGCGCCCGCACGCTGGTGCTCACCAACGCCGCCGGTGGCCTGCGGGACGACATGGCCGTCGGGGACCTCGTTCTCATCCGCGACCACCTCAACCTCACCGGGCGCTCGCCGCTGACCGGGCCGCTGTTCGTCGACATGGTGGACGCCTACTCCCCGCGGCTGCGCGCCGCGGCCACCGACGCCATCGCGGCCGCCGAGGGCGTCTACGCCGCGATGCCCGGACCGCAGTACGAGACCCCGGCCGAGATCACGATGCTGCGGGCCCTCGGCGCGGACCTCGTGGGCATGTCGACGGTGCCCGAGACCATCACCGCCCGCGCGTTGGGGTTGGACGTGGTCGCCGTGTCGCTGGTGACCAACCTCGCCGCCGGCGTCACCGGCCAGCCCCTCGACCACGCCGAGGTCCTGGCCGCCGGCGCCGCCGGATCCGCCCGCCTCACCGGGGCGCTGCGGGCGCTCGTCCCGGTCGTCTCCCGGACCTGATCGCCCACGCCCACCGCGAGGAACCGACGGAGCAGCCCGTGACCCTGACCTTCGGCACCGCCGGCGTCCGCGCTCCCCTCGGGCCCGGGCCCGACGAGATGAACGACCGGACCGTCGCCCTGGTCGCCACCGCCGTCGCCCGGCACCTACGCGAACATGAACCCTCCGGTTCGACGGTCATCGTGGGCGGAGACGCCCGGCACGGGTCCGCCCGATTCGTCGACGTCGCGGCTGCGGTGTTGGCGGCGCACGACCTCGTCGTCGTCGTCCCCGGAGGCCCCGTGGCCACCCCGGTGATCGCCGCGGCGGTCCGCGCGCGCGGCGCCGCCGGCGGGCTCATGGTGACCGCGTCCCACAACCTGGCCGGAGACAACGGCGTCAAGGTCTACGGGCGCGGGGGCGCGCAGATCATCCCGCCCACCGACGCCCACATCGAGCGGCACCTGCGCGCCGCGGCGCGCGGGGGGGTCACGGTCCCCACGGCGGTACCCGCGTCGGCGCGCACCGACCCCGCCCGTGGGTCGGTGCGGGTGGACCCCATGCTGGTCGACGACTACGTGGCCTCCGTCGTCGCGGCACTGCCCCGGCCGGGTCGGCCGCCCCGCGTGGCCCTGACCCCCGTCCACGGGGTCGGCGGCGATCTCTGCGTCCGCGTCCTGGCCGGCATCGGTGTGGACGATGTGACGTTGGTGCGCGAGCAGGCCGTCCCCGACCCGGACTTTCCCACCGTCGCCTCGCCGAACCCCGAGATGCCCGACACGACGGCGCGGCTGATGGAACTCGCGGCGCGGATCGACGCCGACGTGGCGATCGCGCTCGACCCTGACGCCGATCGCTGCGCTGTCGGCCTGGTCGGCCCGGACGGGCGTTGGCGGATGCTCGACGGCGACGAGACCGGGGCGGTCCTGGCCGATCATCTGCTGCGCGCGCCACTCCCCGGCGCGGGCGGGGGCCCGGGGACGGACGCCAGCCCGGGGGCGGGCGACGTGCCGGGAACGGACGGCGGATCGGAAGCGCCCGCGGATGCCGATACGAGGGTGCCGGTCGTGGCGTCGACGATCGTGTCCTCGCGACTACCGTCCCTGCTGGTTCCTGCGCGCGGCGGGCGGTACGTCGAGACGCTGACCGGGTTCAAGTGGCTCGTGCGGGCCGGCGAGCCGCTGCGGTACGCCTACGAGGAGGCCATCGGGCACTGCGTGCTGCCGGACGTCGTGGCCGACAAGGACGGGATCGCGGCGGCCGCGGCGTGGTGCGCGATGGTCGGCTCCGGCGGCCCGTCGGTCGCCGCGCGGCT
>NZ_KV824045.1:0-11220 GCF_001815995.1 Dietzia sp. HMSC21D01
GACGGGCGACCTCGTCGGACCCGGGCTGCAACCCGTGGTCCACCACGAGGGCCGTCACGTCGGCGAACTCCGCGGTGGCGGCGGCGGTGAGGGCCAGCGAGTCGGCGCCCCCGGACAGGGCGACGCACACCTCGTCACCGATCCCGGGGTGGGCGCGGCGGAACGCCCGAACGGCCGATCGGACGGCCCACGCGGGCCCGGTCCAGTCCCTGCTAGCGGCAGCCACAGGTCCTCAGTTCGGCGGCGATGCGGTCCAGGACCGGGCGCGCGACCGAGGGATCGGTGCCGGAGGACAGCAGCGCGAAGCTCATCGACCGCCCGTCCGCGCTGGTCACCGTGCCGGCGAGTGCACTGGTGCCGCTGAGCGTCCCGGTCTTGGCCCGCACCCAGCCGGCGCCCGCGTCCGCCGGGCCGGTGAAGCGGTCGGCGAGGGTGCCCGAGCCCGCGGCCACGGGAAGGGTGTCGAGCAGGTCGCGCATCTCGCGGGTCGCGTCGGGGGCGGCCGCCGTGCGCAGGACATCGGTGAGCGCGGCCGCGGACAGGCGGTTTCCGGAGCTCATCCCGGAGCAGTCGTCCAGGCGCACGCCCGTCATGTCCAGGCCGTGCTCGGCGAGGGTGTCGACCACCGCGGCGGTGCCCTGGGCGAAGCCCGCCGGCCGGTCGGGATCCCGCTCGAGCGCGACCTCGCGGCAGATGGTCTCCGCCAGGACGTTGTCCGAGTACACCAGCATCGAGCGCACCCGCTCGGTCAGCGGCGCCGACGACACCCGGCCCAGCTCCCCGCCCGTCTCCACGGCGGTCTCCGAGACCTTGACCCGCTCCGGGTCCACGCCCAGCTCGCGCGCCAGGGCGCGCCCGGCGGCCAGCGCGGGCTCGGTCGAGCGGGGCGAGTACTCGTCCGCCGGGTCCAGGCGCCCGGCGTCGAGCATCCACGCGTCCACCGGCGCCACGTTGCCGGCCGCGATCTCCGCGGGCACCCAGTTCGGCCCCATCCGCGGTCCGGTGTACGGGCCGGGGGCCACGACGATCCGCGCGGGCGTCATCCCGGCGGCGCGCACCACGTCGGCGGCCTGGACGATGGTCGCCGCGCCCGGGAACAACGGCCCCGGCTTCGCCCCGGCGGACATGGTCGGATCGCCACCCGGGACAACGACGAGGGTGTCCGGCTCGGCGCCTCGCACCAGGGTGGTGTCGACCCTGGCGTCCGGCGGCAGCTCGAGCATGGCGGCGACCGCGGTGAGCAGCTTGGTGGTGGACGCCGGGACCCTGGCCTCGCGCGGGCGGACCTCCCACAGGACCTGCCCGGTGGCGTCGTCGACCACGCTGGCGGTGAGGTCGCCCACCGCAGGCGCGGACGCGAGGGGGCCGAGGATCCGCTGGAGGGCGGCCGGATCGGGCATCGGGGCCGAGCCGTCGGCCGGGAGCAGGCCGGGATTGACGTCCTCGGCGGCGTCGGCGGAAGTGTCACCGATGAGACCGCCGCGCTGGTCGACGTCGGTGACCAGGGCCGCCACCACGAGTCCGGCGACGAGGACGGCGACGACGACGAGCACGACAGCCGCCCGCCACACGAGCCCACGCCCGCGCCACACTCCCCGCTCGGTCACTCGACCCACTTCCCGGACGCCCGCACGTCCACCGCACCTGTCCCTGTCGCCTGCTGCCGCCCCACGCTAGCGGCCCGCGTGACGGCGCCCACCCCCGACGCCGGTGGCGCCTACTAGAATCACCCCGAATTGCCCGGGAGAGCCGTCTCGGGTTCCGGAGCATGACGATTTGTGAGGTAGCCCGTGTCCGTCGAAGTGACCATCGAGATCCCCAAGGGTTCGCGGAACAAGTACGAGATCCACCACGAGACCGGCAAGATCTACCTCGACCGGTTCCTCTTCACCTCGATGGGCTACCCGGCCGACTACGGCTACATCGACAAGACCCTCGCCGACGACGGCGACCCCTGCGACGCCCTCGTGCTGCTCGACGAGTCCGTGTTCCCGGGCGTGATCATCAAGTCCCGTGTCGTGGGCGTCTACACGATGTCCGACGAGGCCGGCGGTGACGACAAACTGCTGTGCGTGCCCGACCTCGACCCGCGCTGGGATCACATCCAGGACATCGACGACGTCCCCGACTTCGAGCTCAAGGCCATCGAGCACTTCTTCCTCCACTACAAGGACCTCGAGCCGGGCAAGCACGTCACCCCGGGCGAGTGGCGGGACAAGGCGCACGGCGAGAAGCTCGTCGCCGAGGGCCTGGAGAACTTCGTCGAGCACCCCGAGGAGAAGGCCGAGCCCTTCCGGGGCTGAACGAGGCCCGACCTCATCGAGAAGACAGTTCCGCCCGTGTCGCCCGAGTGGCGATGTGCGGAACTGTCTTCTCGTTGGTGGCTGGGTGGCGGACGCGGCGTACTGAGGCCGACCTCGACCGGTCAGCGGCCGGTGAATTCGGCCTCGCGCTTCTCCAGCGTCGCGCTGATCGCCTCCATCATGTCGGCGGAGGCCAGGAAACCCGCGTTCCACGTGGCCACGTAGCGGTTGGACTCGTAGATCGGCCCCTCGATCGCGCGATTGAGCACCTCGCGGGTGCCGCGCACCACGAGCGGCGGGTTGTCGGCGATCTCGGCGGCCGTGGCGTGTGCCGAATCGAGGACTCCGGCGGCGTCGTCGGCGACATGGGTGACGAGGCCGTACCGCAGGGCGGTCTCGGCGTCGATGTCACGGCCGGTGAGCGCCAGCTCGCGGGTCAGGGCCGAGCCGATGATGTAGGGCAGCCGCGCCAGCGAGCCCATGTCCGCGACGATGCCGACCTTGACCTCGCGCACCGAGTACGCCGAGTCCGCGGAGCCATGGCGGACGTCACAGGCCGAGATGAGGTCGATCCCGCCGCCGATGCAGCGACCCTGCACCGCCGCCACCGTCGGCGTCCTGGCGGACGCGACGGCGTCGACGGCCCGGCGCATGTTCTCCACGAAGTCGAGGACGCGCTCGTTGCGGGACGCGTCCGGGGCCTTGTCCTGCGGCAGGAACTCCATGAACTGCGGCATCATCGCCATCAGATCCAGGCCGTAGGTGAAGTTGCGGCCCTGCGCGGCGATGACCGCGGCGCGGACGTCGGGATCCGCGTCGAGCTCGGCCATGACCCGGGGCATCTCCGCCCAGAAGTCCGGGCCCATCGCGTTGTTCCGGCCCGGGCCGATCAGCGTCACCTGGGCGACGTGCGGGTGCCGGGTGGCCTTCTCGACGCGGACGGACGCGTATTCACCAGCGGCGGACGGGGCGGCGGCTGAGGTCTCTGCAATGCTCATGCGCTCAGCCTGCCAGAGCGGTCCCGACAACGGGGAGGGCCCGTCCCCGGTCAGGCGCGGGCGTCGGGCATGACGAACCACAGGATCGCGTAGATGAGCAGCTGCGGGCCCGGGAGCAGCAGCGAGGCCACGAACAGGACGCGCACCAACGCCGGGTCCAGACCGAAGTGGTCGGCCAGGCCACCGCACACGCCACCGATCCAGCGGTCCTCGGATCGGGTCAGGCGCTTCGGCCGAGAGGCGGGTTCGTGAGTCATGGCGATCTCCTCGTCGTCGTCCTGCCCGGACGATCGGGGACGTGTTCCCCGGTGAGCTCCACTCTCCACGACCGCGCCTCGCACCACATCGGGGAAAGACCCGGATCCCACGCCTCGGGGTGGTGCTGCTCGTGTCAGGTGTGGAACTCGCCGCAGTCCACGGTGAGCGTCTGCCCGGTGACTGCCGAGGCTGCGTCGGAGAGCAGGAACAGAACCGGGTCGACGATCTCCGCCTCGTCGGGCAGGCGACGCAGGTCCGTCTTCTCCGCCGTGTGCGCGTAGACGTCCTCGCCCGTCCCGCCGTACTTGGTGGCCAGGCTCTCGAAGTACGCCTTGAGGGTGTCGCCGTAGATGTAACCCGGCGCGACGGTGTTGACGCGGATGCCGCGCGGCCCGAGCTCGGTGGCGAGCGAATGCCCCAGAGCGACCAGGGCGGTCTTGGCGACCTTGTAGCCCGCGTAGCGCTCGCGGGAGTGGTGGATGACGGCCGAGGCCATCATGACGACCGAGCTCGTGGCAGGGCGGGAGGCGGCGGCGGGGCGGGAGGCGGTGGCGTGGGTGGCGTGGGTGGCGCCGGCGACGTGGGTGGCGTCATCGGCAGCGGCGCCGGCCTCGAGGAGCGGGGTGAACTCCTGCGTCGTACGCAGGGCGCCCAGGACGGACAGGTCGATCCCCGCGGAGATCTGAGCGTGGTCGGTGCGGGCCAGCGGCTTCATGCTGGGCACCGCGAAGGCGCTGTACACGAGCCCGTGGACCGCGTCGGCGTGGCCCTCGACGGTCTCACGCAGGGCACGCACCGAGTCGGGATCGGTGGCGTCGACGGGCGCGGCGATCGCCGTGCCGCCGGCGCGGCGCACGTCGTCATCCCGACGGACCGCGTCCGCGATGTCCTCCACCCGCGACGCCGTCCGCGCCGCGACCACCACCGACGCGCCCTGCGCCGCGGCGCGCAGAGCCAGCGTGTGACCGAAACCCGGACCCGCGCCCACGATCACGACGGTCCTGCCCTGAAGGCTCCCAGAAGTCATGCGCCTCACTTAACCAGCCCGGAGGTGACCGCGGCGGGATGTTCACCTCAGAGCGATACCATCCGCACGTGGCCACCATCCCAGAGCAGTATCTGCGCAGCTCGCACGCTGCGACCCCACGGACACTCCTCGACGTGTTGGGGTCGGCGGTCGAACGGCACCCGGACGCCCCGTGCCTCGACGACGGCACGCGCGTCCTCACCTACGGCGAGGTCTGGCGGCAGATCCAGGTCTCCGCCGCGTGGATGCAGGACCAGGGCGTCGGCGCCGGTGACCGGGTCGGCATCCACATGCCCTCCGGCTCGGCCGAGCTGTACCTGGCGATCCTCAGCACCCTGGCCGCCGGCGCGGCCTACGTCCCCGTCGACGTGGACGACCCGGCCGAGCGGGCCGAGCTGGTCTTCGGCCAGGCGCGGGTCGCCGCCGTGTACACCGCCCACGGCATGCTCGTCACCGACCCCGACCGCCCCGACGATCCCGCACGACACCGCCGGCCGACCGTCGACGACGACTGCTGGATCATCTTCACCTCCGGGACCACCGGCCTGCCCAAGGGCGTGGCCGTCACGCACCGCAGCGCCGCCGCGTTCGTGGACGCCGAGTCACGGATCTTCCTGCGGGACGCGCCCCTCGGCCCGGGCGACCGCGTGCTCGCCGGCCTGTCCGTGGCCTTCGACGCCTCGTGCGAGGAGATGTGGCTGGCCTGGGCCCACGGGGCGTGCCTCGTGTCCGCGCCGCGCTCGATCGTCAAGTCCGGACTCGACCTGGGGCCGTGGCTGCGCGAGCGGCGGATCACTGTGATCTCCACGGTGCCGACGCTGGCCTCGATGTGGCCGGACTCCATGCTCACCGACGTCCGCCTGGTGATCCTGGGCGGCGAGGCGTGCCCGCCGGAGCTCGCCGCGCGGCTCGCCGCCGACGGCCGCGAGGTGTGGAACACCTACGGTCCCACCGAGGCCACCGTCGTGGCGTGCGCCGCCCCGCTGACCGGCGCCGGCGAGGTGTCGATCGGGCTGCCCCTCGACGGCTGGGACCTCGCGGTGGTCGATCCCGCCGGGCAGCCGGTCGGCTACGGCGAGTCCGGCGAACTGGTGATCGGCGGCGTCGGGCTGGCCCGCTACCTCGACCCCGAGAAGGATCTCGAGAAGTACGCGCCCATGGAGACCCTCGGCTGGGACCGCGCCTACCGGTCGGGCGACATGGTGCGGCTCGAGGCCGACGGACTGTACTTCCACGGTCGGGTCGACGACCAGGTCAAGATCGGCGGACGCCGCCTCGAACTGGGCGAGGTCGACACCGCGGTGTCCGCGCTCCCCGGCGTCAGCGCCGGCGCGGCCGCGGTGCAGAAGACCGAGGCCGGACAGCCGGTGCTCGTGGCGTACCTCGTCGCCGACGACCCGGACGGCTTCGATCTGGCGGCGGCCGCCGGGCTGCTGCGCGAACAGCTGCCGGCGGGCGTCGTACCGCGGCTCGCGCTCGTCGACGAACTGCCCACCCGTACCTCCGGGAAGGTCGACCGCGCCGCCCTGCCCTGGCCGCTGGCCCAGACCTCGGCCGCCGAGTCCGAACTCGACGGCACCGAGGCGTGGGTCGCCGAGCTGTGGTCCCACGCCCTCGGGGCCGACGTCTCCGGCGTCGACGAGGACTTCTTCGCCCTCGGCGGCGGTTCGCTGGCCGCCGCGCACGTCGTGGCCCGCGTCCGCGAGCGCTTCCCCGCCGTGACGGTGGGCGACATCTACGACCGCTCCCGCCTGGGCGACTTCGCCGCCTTCCTCGACGAGCTCGAGCCGGAGGCCGAGGTCGCGCCGCGCCACGTCCGGCCCGTCGGGCCCGTCGCTCAGACGGTTCAGGTCCTCTCGACGATCCCGCTGCTCACCGTGACCGGCCTGCGGTGGCTGACATGGCTGGGACTCGCCAACAATGTGGCGGCCGAGCTCGGCGTGGCGTGGGCGCGGCCCGTGTCGTGGTGGGTGCTGGGAGTGCTCGCGGTGCTACTGCTGCTGCCCGTCGGCCGGATGGTCGTCACCGCCGGCCTGTGCCGGCTCCTCACGGCCGGCATCCGTCCGGGGACGTACCCGCGCGCCGGGTCGGTGCACCTCCGTCTGTGGGCGGCCGAGCGGCTCGTGGAGTCCTCCGGTGCCGTCTCCCTGACCGGGGCCGGCTGGCTGACCACGTTCGCCCGGCTCCTGGGCGCGCGGATCGGACGCGACGTCGACATGCACACGCTGCCGCCCGTGACCGGGCTGCTCACGGTGGGCGACGGCGCCTCCGTCGAGCCCGAGGTCGACCTGGCCGGGCACTGGGTGGACGGCGACGTGGTGCACATCGGCAGGATCGAGATCGGCGAGCAGGCCGTGATCGGCGCGCGGTCCATGCTGTTGCCCGGCGCGGTGATCGGCCGCGGTGCGCACGTCGAGATCGGCTCGGCCGTGGTGGGCACGGTCAAAGCCGGCAAGCGCTACGCGGGTTCACCGGCGCTCAAGCGCGGCAAGCGCGGGTCGAGCTGGCCCGCCGAGCCCGCGCCCCACAGCCGCGGCTGGAGCCTCGCGTACCAGCTCTCCGCCCTGGTGCTGGGCGGGATGCCGCTCCTGGCCCTGGCCGCGGGACTGGCGCTCGTGGCGTGGGGCGCAGGCGACGCCGCGGGTGTCGGGGAGCTGGCGGCGCGCGCCGCGCTGTGGTCGGTCCCCGGTGCGCTACTCGCGTTCGCCCTGTTCGCCGCGTTCACGCTGTTGTCGATCCGCCTGCTCTCGATCCGACTGACCCCGGGCTTCCACCCGGTCCACTCGCGCATCGCCTGGCAGGCATGGTGCAGCGAGCGGATCATGGACGCCGCCCGCACCTGGCTCTACCCGCTGTACGCATCGATGCTCACCCCGGTCTGGCTGCGCCTGCTGGGCGCGCGGATCGGCCGCGACGTCGAGGCGTCGACCGTCCTGCTCATCCCCTCGCTCACCACCGTCCGCGACGGCGCGTTCCTCGCCGACGACACCATGGTCGCCCCCTACGAACTGGGCTCGGGGTGGATGCGGCTCGAGCACGCCCAGATCGGCAAACGCGCGTTCCTCGGCAACTCCGGGATCGCCTCCGCAGGCCGCAAGGTCCCGGCGCGCGGCCTGGTCGCCGTCCTGTCGTCCGCCCCGCAGAAGGCCAAGAAGGGCACCTCGTGGCTGGGCTCGCCGCCGCAGAAGCTGCCGCGCGCCACCGCCGACGGCGACGACGACGGGCGCACCTACCGGCCGCCGCGCCGCCTGAAGATCGCGCGTGGGGCGTGGGAGACGCTGCGACTGGTCCCCGTGTGGCTGTCGTTCCTCCTGCTCGTCGGCGTGCTGGTGCTGTTGCAGGCCGCGCATCGCGAGTGGGGCTTCGGCGTGGCCGCCCTGCTCTCCGGCCCGGTCCTCGCCTACGCGGGCCTGGTCGCCCTGGTGGCGGCCGTGCTCGCCAAGTGGGTGCTGGTGGGCCGGATCCGCGCCGGCGAGCAGCCGCTCTGGTCGTCGTTCGTGTGGCGCAACGAGGTGGCGGACATGTTCGTCGAGCTGATGGCCGCGCCATGGGTGGCGCGGCCCGCCTCCGGCACGCCCGTCCTCAACCTCATGCTGCGGCTGTTGGGGTCGCGCGTGGGCCGGGGCGTGTGGTGCGAGTCGTACTGGCTGCCCGAGGCCGACCTCATCTCCCTCGGTCGGGGCGCCACCGTCAACCGCGGCTGTGTGGTCCAGACGCACCTGTTCCACGACCGCATCATGCAGATCGACCGCGTCGATCTCGCCGACGGCGCCACTCTGGGCAGTCACTGCGTCGCGCTTCCCGCGTCGTCGATCGGCGCGGGCTCCACCGTCGGTCCGGCCTCGCTCGTCATGCGCGGCGACCGCATCCCCGCCGGCACGCGGTGGCAGGGCAACCCGATCTCGCCCTGGCGGGGCTAGAGCGGCGGCGCGCGGTCAGGCGCCGGCGATCGCGCGCAGCGCCGCGAGGTGGGACTCGTACGCCTTGCGCCCGTCCCGGCTCAGCGAGAGCCACGTGCGGGGCCGCTTGCCCACATAGCCCTTGCGGACCGTGACGTAGCCGGCCTTCTCCAACACGGCGACCTGTTTGGACAGCGTCGAGTCGGTCACCTCGACCGCATCGCGGATCGTGGCGAACTCCGCGTCGTCGACGCCGGCCAGCGCCGCCACGATCGAGAAGCGGACCGGGGCGTGGATGACCTCGTCGAGACGATGCCGGGCGTGCCCCCCGGGCCGGCCCTGCCCATCCCGGCGGGAGCCCGCCCCCGGGGCGGAGCCCCCCGATGCGGCGGCGGTGCTCGTCGTCGTCACCTTCTCGTCCCTCATCGCGCCGCACCTCGCCGGACGATGAGCGCGGCGGCCACCAGGCCGGGCAGCGCGACCAGAACCACGCCGAGCGCGTACCACCAGGCGGTGAGGCCGATCGTGGTGCGGAGGACGTTCAGGGCGGTGACGACGACGAGGATCATCACGCCCGATCCCGCGATGCCCCACGTGTACGTCCGGCCCGAGCCCCGCGGGCTGGCGTTGATCGCTCGCCGCTGCCAGTAGATCGCCACGAACAGCAGGGCCACGTAGGGGATGAGCGCCCAGTTGGTGAACATGATCGCGATGGTGCCGACGCCCATGAGCACCGCGATCGCCGCGGCGAAGCCAGCGAAGACGCGGACGTCGTGGGCGGTGCTCACCGGCGGGCGCCCCTCCGCCTCGGCGAGCAGTCGGGCGGCCTCGGCGCGGTCGACCGGGTCGGTCGTGGGGTTCTCCGTGTTCATGACGACACCCTTCTCGGCGGACCCCGACGGTGTTTCCCCCGAGGCGATGACTCGACTCTAGGCAACTACTTTCTCGTTTGGCAAGTACTTTTCCGGGATCGGCCCGGGGTCAGGTCGGCGACAGCGGACAGGGCGGGCCCCACGAGGGGTCCTCTAGACTCGCGCAGGTCATGGAATTGAAGGCAGCCAGCAAGGCACTCGCCGCCCGGATCGCACGCGACCACGCCACCTCCGGCGACGATCCGGGCGACCCCTACCTGCCGACGGCCGGAAACCACGGCTACCGCGTCGCGCGCTACGAACTGGACCTCACCTACAAGATGAGCTCCAACAACCTCCGCGGCGAAGCCGTCATCACCGCGACCGCCACCGAGACGCTAGACACGGTCCGGCTCGACCTCTCCGCGCACCTGGACGTGTCCAAGGTGACGATCAACCGGGGCGGAGTCGCCCGTTTCTCCCGGCCCCGCGGCAAGCTCGCCGTCACGCTCGCCGAGCCGCTCGAGCCGGGCACCGAGTTCACGCTGACCATCCGCTACTCCGGCAATCCGCGGCCCATCCGCGGCACGTGGGGCGAGGTCGGTTGGGAGGAACTCACCGACGGGGCGCTCGTGGCCAATCAGCCCAACGGCGCGGCCAGCTGGTTCCCCTGCGACGACCACCCCTCGTCCAAGGCGCCGTTCCGCATCCGCCTGACCACGGACTCCCCGTACCGGGCCGTCGTCACCGGCGCGCTGGTGGGCAAAAAGCGCAGCGGAAGCACGACCACCTGGGATTTCGACCTGCCCTACCCCACGTCCACCTACCTGGTCTCCATCAACCTCGGTCGCTACGAACACCTGAAAGTGGGCGACGGCCCCGTCCCGGTCCACGCCTTCCTGCCCGCCGACCTCAAGCGCGGGTTCCGGCAGGCGTTCGCCCGGCAGACCGAGATGATCGACGTGTTCAGCGGACTGTTCGGCCCGTACCCGTTCGACGAGTACGCGGTCGTGGTCACCGACGACGAGCTCGAGATCCCACTCGAGGCCATGGGGATGTCGACATTCGGCCGGGGCACCGCCGAGTCCGGTGACCGCGACGAGCGGCTGATCGCCCACGAACTGGCCCACCAGTGGTTCGGCAACGCCGTCACCGCCGCGCAGTGGAAGCACATCTGGCTGCACGAGGGCTTCGCGTGCTACGCCGAATGGCTGTGGACCGAGTTCTCCGGCGGTGCCGATGCCGGCAGCCACGCCCTGCGCTACTACTCGAAGCTGCAGGGCTCCCCGCAGGACATCCTGTTGGCGGACCCCGGGCCGAAGGACATGTTCGACGACCGGGTCTACAAGCGCGGTGCACTGACCCTGCACGCCCTGCGCCAGACCGTCGGCGACACCGCGTTCTTCGACCTCCTCCGGGCGTGGGTGGCCACCTATTCCGGAAAAACCGCCACCACGGACGACTTCCTCCGCCTGGCCGCCGACCACTCCCCCGTCGACCTGCAGCCCCTGTGGGACGCCTGGTTGTTCTCCGAGCCACTGCCGCCGACCCTCGGCAGGCCCCATGACCACCCCGGCCGCCGCTGAGGCCGAGCCCGGCGCCGCGCCGGGGGCCGCGGGCGGCATGCGGGCGCTGACCCTCGCGACCGTGTTCGCCGCAACCTCGGGGTACCTGGTGATGCTCATCGCCGGCCGAGCGCTCGGGCCCGCCGACTACCCGCTCTTCGCGACCTACTGGGGCGCGTTCTTCGCCCTCGGCGGCGTGGCGAACGGGCTCATGCAGGAGGCCACGCGGGCCGTCCGGTCGGCGCGGGAGGGAGCCGGCCGCGAGACCAGCGGCGGGGCCGCGGTCACCGGTGGAGGGGCCGCGGTGGCGACCACGCCG
>NZ_KV824046.1:0-738 GCF_001815995.1 Dietzia sp. HMSC21D01
CGCAAGATGTAGTGCTTGAGGTTCCGGAAGCCGAGGGCGATTCCGCGGAGGTGCTCGAGGCGTCCGTTGATGGCCTCGACCGGCCCGTTGGAAGCGCCCACGTCGAAGTAGGCCAGGATCTCTCGGTGCCGCTTCCACAGGGACCGGCCGAGCTGCGCCAACTCGGTGAGGTGCTTCGGCACGCCAGTCCGGATGGACTTGAGGAGCTTGTACATCGCGATCTTTCCGTCCCTTCGCCGCGGCTGCTCGTAGGCGTTGATCAGCCCCTGGTAGACGCGGTAGGTGACCTCCACCGCGACGTGGGCGTCGTGGGCGACGAACGCCTTGAACAGGCGAGCTTTCTGCTTGTCGGTGAGCAGCTCAGCGCGGGTGCGCAGGATGCGGCGGATCCCGTACAGGGGGTCGCCGGTGCGGCCCCGATGTCCGGTGGTGGTCTGCTGTATTCGTTGTCGGCACAAGGTGAGCTTGTCGGCGGCCAGATGGACGACGTGGAACGGGTCCATCACCGTCCGTGCCTCGGGGACGGCTTTGGCGGCGGCGGTGTGGTATCCGGCGAACCCGTCCATCGTCACCACCTTGACGCGGTCTCGAAACATTTGGTCACGGGCATCGAGCCACTCGGTGAGCACCTTCGCTGAACGGCCCGGGACCATGTCCAGCAGCCGAGACGGGCCGGCGCCGTCCACGACCGGTGTGAGGTCGACCAGCACGGTGACGAACGAAGAGGAACCGTCGCCG
>NZ_KV824048.1:0-8877 GCF_001815995.1 Dietzia sp. HMSC21D01
TCGTCCGCCGGTTCGGTGGCGTCAACGGCGACGTCCTCGGCGCGGTCATCGAGGCCGGCACCGCCGCGGCTCTCGTCGCGGCGGTGCTCCTCGCCTGACGGCGCCGAGGGGTCACACGGCCCGGCTCAGGCCAGGCGCGTCATCCAGCCGAACGGATCCTCGACCGAACCCCGCTGGATGCCGGTGAGGGTCTCGCGCAGCCGCATGGTGATCGCGCCCGGGCCACCGTCGCCGACCGTGTAGCCGCCGCCGGCGTGCTGGACCGAGCCGACGGGGGTGATGACGGCGGCGGTGCCGCAGGCGAACACCTCGGAGATCTCGCCGGAGGCGACGCCGGACTCCCACTCGTCCACGGAGACCTTGCGCTCGGTGACGCGGTAACCCAGATGACGGGCAAGGGTGAGCAGGCTGTCCCGGGTGACGCCCGGCAGCAGTGAGCCCGACAGCTCGGGGGTCACGATCTCGGCGGAGTCCCCGGAGCCCAGGACGAAGAACAGGTTCATCCCGCCCATCTCCTCGACGTACTTCCGCTCGATCGCGTCCAGCCACACCACCTGGTCGCAGCCCTTGGCTGCGGCCTGCTCCTGAGCGGCCAGCGAGGCGGCATAGTTGCCGCCGAACTTGGCGGCGCCGGTGCCGCCCGGGCTGGCGCGGACGTACTCGGTGCTCAGCCAGACGCTCACGGGGGCGACACCGCGGGAGAAGTACGCGCCGGCAGGGGAGGCGATGACCGAGTAGAGGTACTCGTCGGCCGGCCGCACGCCCAGCCCGGTCTCGGTGGCGATCATGAACGGCCGCAGGTAGAGCGCCTCCTCACCGCCGGCGGCGGGCACCCACTCACGGTCGATCGCCACGATCTGGCGCAGCGACTCCATGAACAGCTCCTCCGGCAGCTGCGGCATGGCCAGGCGCCGCGCGGAGCGGTTGAAGCGGGCGGCGTTCTGCTCGGGCCGGAACGAGGCGATGGAGTCGTCGGCCTGACGGTAGGCCTTGAGGCCCTCGAAGATCGTCTGGGCGTAGTGCAGGACCACGGCGGACGGGTCGATCGCGAGGGGCGCGTACGCCTCGACGACCGGCGTCCCCCAGGCTCCCCCGGCGTACGGGATGGTGACCATGTGGTCGGTGAAGTGCTTGCCGAAGCCGGGGTCGGCGAGGATGGCGGCGCGCTCGTCGGCCGTCCTGGGCGAGGCGGACGGGCGGATGTCGAAGTCTGTCGTGTCGGGCATGGCGGGTCTCGTTCCTGGAGGAAGGGGGCGGGTCAGCGGGTGCGGATCTCGATGAGCGGGGGTACCGCGAGGCGGCACGGTACCTCTCGTCCGCGTACGTCGACGACGACCTCGTCGCCCTTCTTCAGACCCGCGTCCAGCTCGATGAACGCGAGCGCGATCCCCGTCTTGAGGGTCGGTGAGAACGTGCCGGAGCTGGTGACGCCCACGTCGCGTCCACCGGCGCGCACGGTCTGTCCGGCGCGCGGGATCCCGCGTCCGGTGACCTCGAGCGCGTACATCCGGCGGGCGGGGCCGGCCTCCTTCTGACGCAGCAGTTCCTCGCGCCCCCAGAAGGCGGGCTTGTCCCAGCCGATGGCCCAGGCGCAGCGTGCCTCGAGCGGGCTGAGGTCCACGGACAGTTCGTTGCCGTGCAGCGGGTAGCCGGCCTCCGTGCGCAGCGAATCGCGGGCACCGAGACCGCACAGGGCGCCCTCACGGGACAGCACCTGCTCGGCGAGCGCATCCCAGATCGGGCCGGCCTCGTCCCAGGCGGGCAGCACCTCGAATCCGTACTCGCCGGTGTACCCGGTACGGCAGACCCGCACGGAGTGTCCGTTCCAGCCGGCGTCGACGTACGCCATGTAGTCGAGGTCGGTCGGCAGCCCCACCGCCTCGAGCACCTCTCCGGCGAGCGGGCCCTGGACCGCGATCACGGCGCGGGAACGGTGTTCGTCGGTGACGGTGACCCCGGGCGCCCGCTCGGCGGCGGCGGCCTGCATCCGCCGGACCACCTCGGCGGTGTTGGCGGCGTTGGGGATGATGAAGATCTCGGAGTCGGAGACCCGGTAGGCGATGAGGTCGTCCACCACTCCCCCGGACTCGTCGCAGCACAGCGTGTACTGGGCGCTGCCGGCGGCGATCCGGTCGAGGTCGTTGGTGAAGCACGAGTTGACGAACTCCGCGGCGCCCGGGCCGGTCACGAGCGCCTTGCCGAGGTGGCTGACGTCAAACAGCCCGACGGCCGTGCGGGTGGCGGTGTGTTCGGCGACGGTGCCGGCGTACTGCACCGGCATCGACCAGCCGCCGAACGGGGCGAAGGTCGCGCCGGCCTCCACGTGGCGGGAGTGCAGTGGTCCCTCGTGAAGGTCCCCTGTGTCTGTCATGTGGCCACTCCTCGCGCTCTACGGTCCGGCTGCCTGCCCACGTTAGTCGATAGACTATGGTGCCCTCGCCGTGGCGGTCCCGCCGCGTCGTCCGGGCATCACGACCCTTCCCGTACGTCCCGCCGACCCCCAGGAGCGCTTCATGCCGACCGCGCAGTCGATCCTCACCCACAGCCCTGATCTCGCCCCGATCGAGGCGGTCACGACGCCGGTGGACGCCGACGTCGTGGTGGTCGGTATCGCGGCCGATGCCGGGGCCGGAGAGGATGCGGCGCCCGTTGTCGTCGCCCCCGGCCTGGAGGGTGGGGTCACCGCGGCGCTCGCCGCGGTCGCGCGGTCGGTGGGCGCGTCCACCAAGGTCGCCTCCACCACCCGTGTCCCGGCGCCGGACGGTGTGTCGGCCGGGTCCGTGGTGCTGGTGGGGCTCGGGTCCTCCGACGACGAGGTGTCCGACGAGTCCCTGCGCCGCGCGGCCGGCGCCGCCGCGCGGGCCTGCCGCGGACTCGGGTCCGCCCTGGTGTTGCTGGACGCCGAGCGCGCGGAGCCGGTGGCCCTGGGAGCGGGGCTCGGATCGTTCCGCCCGGCCAAGGTCACCTCGAAAAACGACGACGACGACGAGAACAGCGATTCGCTGAAGGTGTTCGTCGCCGAGGGCGGCGCCGACGCCGTGACCCGCGCCGCCACCGTCGCCGAGTGTGTCGGGCTGGCGCGCGATCTGGTCAACACCCCGCCCAACCTGCTGTTCCCCGGATCGTTCGCCGATCGGGCCGCAGAACTGGCCCGCGACGCCGGTCTGGAGGTCGAGGTGCTGGACGAGGAGGCGCTCACCGAAGGTGGCTACGGCGGCATCCTCGCCGTGGGCGGCGGCTCCTCCCGCGGCCCGCGCATGGTGCGGCTCACCCACCGGGGCGCCGAGGGTCGACCCACCGTGGCCCTGGTGGGCAAGGGCATCACCTTCGACACCGGCGGCATCTCCATCAAGCCGGCCGCCGGCATGGAGCAGATGACGATGGACATGGGCGGTGCGGCGGCGGTGGTCGCGACCGTCATCCTCGCCGCGCGCCTGGGTCTGGACCTGACGGTGGTGGCGACCGTCCCGATGGCCGAGAACATGCCGTCGGCCACGGCCTACCGGCCGGGCGACGTACTCACCATGTACGGCGGCACGACCGTCGAGGTGCAGAACACCGACGCCGAGGGCCGGCTCATCCTGGCCGACGCGATCGTCCGGGCCTGCGAGGACTCCCCCTCGTACCTCATCGACACGGCCACGCTGACCGGAGCGCAGATGGTGGCGCTGGGCAAGAAGACCCCGGGCGTCATGGGCACCGACGAGTTCCGTGACCGGGTCGCCGAGCTGAGCCGGTCGGTCGGCGAGGGCGGCTGGCCGATGCCGCTGCCGGAGGAGCTGCGCGACGGACTCGACTCCGAGGTGGCGGACATGACCAACGTCACCCCCAACCGCTGGGGCGGCATGCTCTCGGCCGGGCTGTTCCTGCGCGAGTTCGTCGGCGAGGGCGTGGAGTGGGCGCACATCGACGTCGCCGGCCCCGCCTACAACGACGGCGGTCCGGAGGGTTACCTGCCCAAGGGCGGCACCGGCGTCCCGGTCCGCACGATGCTCGCAGTGCTCGAGGACATCGCCGCGGCGGGCTGACCGCCCCGGTGCGCCGGATCCGGTCAGCGCCCGTCGGCCTCGCGCATCTGTTCGCGCAGCCGGCGGGCGCGTTCGCGTTTCTCGCGGGTGATGCGGACCTGTTCGTAGTCCCGCATGCGTTGCGGGTAGCCCTGGATCGAGGCGTCGAAGAGCGGCAGCTTCAACCGCGCGGCGAGCCTGCGGGCGGTGGCGACGTCGCCGACCGGGCGGCGGGTCCACTCACCGTCGAACGCGACGAGGCACAGGCCCGGCACGGAGACGAGGGTCTCGGGCTCGAGGTAGGCCTCGACGCCCACCCGCGTGCGGCACCACCGGCGGAGGTGGTCGAGGTCGGCCGGGTCGGCGGCGATCCCCCGCCGACGACGCCCGAACAGGTCGCGGATCCCCACTGTCGGCCTCCTCCCGCCGGCCCCCGTCCGGGGTGGGGCCGGTCACGCCGGATCGATCGTATCTGCCGCGAGCAGCGCGGATCGCGTCACCCACGGGGGAATTCGTTGTCCGGCTCGGCTCGGATCGGGGCGTCCGACGACACCATCCAGTGGCAGAGGGCACAATGGACGGCGATCGTCCGGCCGGGTCGCCACCGCGGGTCCGTCCGAGGCGCTATCGACGAACAGACAGTTGACCCACCCACGACGCCGCTCACCGCGGGCGCTGACCGCGCCGGGGAGCAGCGCTTCTAGACCTCTCGAGGAGTCACGACACCATGGCCTTCTCCGTACAGATGCCGGCTCTCGGTGAATCCGTCAGCGAAGGGACCGTCACCCGCTGGCTCAAGAAGGAGGGGGACACGGTCGAGGTCGACGAGCCATTGCTCGAGGTCTCCACCGACAAGGTCGACACCGAGATCCCCTCTCCTGCTGCGGGCACCCTGCAGAAGATCGTCGCCGAGGAGGACGAGACCGTCGAGATCGGCGGCGAGCTGGCGGTCATCGACGACGGCTCCGGCGGGTCCGATGACTCGGGCGACGACGCCGCCGACGACGCGGACGCTGATCAGGCCGAGCAGGCCGACGACTCCGCGGACGAGGAAGACGCGCCCGCGGAGGAGCCCGCCCCCGCGGAGAAGTCTTCCGGCGGCTCCGGCGGCGGCAAGGGCACCGACGTGACCATGCCCGAGCTCGGCGAGTCCGTCACCGAGGGCACCATCACCCGCTGGCTCAAGGCCGTCGGCGACACCGTCGAGGTCGACGAGCCCCTGCTCGAGGTCTCCACCGACAAGGTCGACACCGAGATCCCCTCGCCTGTCGCCGGCACCGTCCAGAAGATCGTCGCCGAGGAGGACGAGACCGTCGAGGTCGGCGCCACCCTCGCCGTCATCGGCGACGGCTCCGGCAGCTCCGACGACGCGGGCGACGCGGGCGACGACGACTCGGACAGCGACGACGACGCAGCTGACGCTCCCGCCTCCGACGACCAGGGCGCGGACGACGCGTCCGACTCCGCGGACGAGGCCGACGACGAGCCCGCCCCCGCGAAGAAGTCCTCCGGCGGCTCCGGTGGCGGCAAGGGCACCGACGTGACCATGCCCGAGCTCGGCGAGTCCGTCACCGAGGGCACCATCACCCGCTGGCTCAAGGCCGTCGGCGACACCGTCGAGGTCGACGAGCCCCTGCTCGAGGTCTCCACCGACAAGGTCGACACCGAGATCCCCTCGCCTGTCGCCGGCACCGTCCAGAAGATCGTCGCCGAGGAGGACGAGACCGTCGAGGTCGGCGCCACCCTCGCCGTCATCGGCGACGGCTCCGGCAGCTCCGACGACACCGACGACGCGAGCGACGACGACCAGTCGGCCGAGGATCAGAACGCGACCGACGCCAAGGACGAGGGCGTCGACGCCTCCGGCGAGGACGAGGTCCCCGAGGACACCCCCGCCCAGGAGACCGAGGCCGCGGCCAAGGCCGAGAAGAAGTCCGAGAAGAAGTCCGAGGACACCTCCGCGAAGAATTCCGCGAAGCCGGCGCCGAGGACGTCCTCCGCGGACGAGTCGTCCGACGCGGTCCCGCCCCGGGCCGAGCCCGCCGCCGCCGCCAAGGCCGGCACCTCGCCGTACGTCACCCCGCTCGTGCGCAAGCTCGCGCAGGAGCACGGCGTCGACTTGGACTCGGTCAAGGGCACCGGTATCGGCGGCCGGATCCGTAAGCAGGACGTCCTCGCGGCGGCCGAGGGCTCGGGCTCCGACTCCGGTTCCGAGGCCCCGGCCGAGGAGAAGGCGCCCAGCGGCGGCCCGTCGAAGGCCGGCGTCCGGCCCGAGCTCGCGGAGCTGCGCGGCACCACCAAGAAGGCCAACCGGATCCGCAAGATCACGGCGCAGAAGACCCGTGAGTCGCTGCAACAGACCGCTCAGCTCACGCAGGTCTTCGAGGTGGACATGACCCGGGTGGCGCAGCTGCGCTCGCAGGTCAAGGAGAAGTTCGCCGACAAGCACGGCGTCAAACTGACCTACCTGCCGTTCTACGCCAAGGCCGTGGTCGAGGCCCTGGTCTCGCACCCCAACGTCAACGCCTCGTACAACGAGGACTCCAACGAGATCACCTACCACGGGTCGGTGAACCTCGGCATCGCCGTGGACACCGAGGCCGGACTGCTCTCGCCGGTCATCAAGAACGCCCAGGACATGGACATCCCGGCCCTGTCCAAGGCGATCAACGACCTCGCGGAGCGGGCCCGGTCGTCCAAGCTGACCCCGGACGATCTCGCGGGCGGCACGTTCACCATCACCAACATCGGTAGCGAGGGTGCCCTCTTCGACACCCCGATCCTGGTCCCGCCGCAGGCGGCGATGTTGGGTACCGGCGCGATCGTGCGCCGTCCGGTGGTGGATGCCGACGACGACGGCGAGTCGATCGCCATCCGGTCGATGGGCTACACCCCGCTGACCTACGATCACCGGCTGATCGACGGCGCCGACGCCGGCCGTTTCCTCACCACGGTCAAGGACCGCCTGGAGAAGGCCGAGTTCGAGGGCGACCTCGGACTGTAGTCCCACCGCCGGTTCCGCCGACCACGCGACGGGCGTCCTCCTTACGGGGAGGGCGCCCGTCGTCGTGGTACCACCCTCCCGGGCCACGCGCGCCCACGCGGCCTACCCTGGTGGTATGTCTCACACCGGTCAGTCCCTGCGCCGCGACCCGTCCGCCCCGGAGATCCGGCGGCTCGGCACCGTCGAGTACTCCCCCACGTGGGACCTCCAGCGCACCCTGGCCGAGGAGCGCGCCGACGGGCGACGCGGAGACACCGTGCTGCTCCTCGAGCACCCCGCCACCTACACCGCCGGCAAGCGGACGGAGCCGTCCGACCGGCCGGTCGACGGCACCCCGGTCGTCGACGTGGATCGCGGCGGGCGAATCACCTGGCACGGCCCGGGCCAGCTCGTCGGGTACCCGATCGTCGCGCTGACCGACCCGATCGACGTGGTCGAGTACGTGCGCCGCGTCGAGCAGGCACTCATCACCACCTGTGCCCGGCTCGGCGTGGAGGCCGGCCGCGTCGACGGTCGCTCCGGGGTCTGGTGCGCGGCCGCGGGCGCGCGGCCCGAACGCAAGATCGCCGCGATCGGGATCCGCGTCCAACGCGGGGTGACAATGCACGGGTTCTCCCTCAACTGCGACTGCGACCTGACCGCGTTCTCCCGGATCGTGCCGTGCGGGATCGTCGACGCCGGGATCACCTCGCTCACCGCCGAACTCGGCCGCACGGTCACCGTGTCGGACGTTCTCGATCAGGTCACCTCCGACTTGGTGGAGGCGCTCGACGGCCGACTGCCCGTGTCCTGAACCACGCGTAGTCTTGGTGACGTGACTGTGACTCCCGAGGGCCGCAAGCTCCTGCGCATCGAGGCCCGCAACGCCGAGACCCCCATCGAACGCAAACCGTCGTGGATCCGTACGCGTGCCACGATGGGCCCCGAGTACAAGGAACTGAAGGGCCTCGTGCGAGGTGGCGGTCTGCACACGGTGTGTGAGGAGGCCGGGTGTCCCAATATCTACGAGTGCTGGGAGGACCGCGAGGCGACGTTCCTCATCGGCGGTGAGCAGTGCACCCGTCGTTGCGACTTCTGCCAGATCGACACCGGCAAGCCCTCCGCCCTCGACCGCGACGAGCCCCGCCGTGTCGCCGAGTCGGTCCGCGAGATGGGTCTGCGCTACTCGACCATCACCGGCGTCGCGCGCGACGACCTCGACGACGGCGGCGCCTGGCTGTACGCGGAGACGGTCCGCAAGATCCACGAACTCAACCCCAACACAGGGGTAGAGAACCTCATCCCCGACTTCAACGGCGACCCCGACCAGCTGGCCGAGGTCTTCGAGTCGCGCCCCGAGGTGCTCGCACACAACCTGGAGACCGTGCCCCGGATCTTCAAGCGGATCCGGCCCGCGTTCCGGTTCGAGCGCTCCCTCGACGTGATCCGCGCCGCCCGCGACTTCGGTCTGGTGACCAAGTCCAACCTCATCCTGGGGATGGGCGAGACCACCGAGGAGATCGTCGACGCGATGCGGGACCTGCACTCCGCCGGCTGCGACATCCTCACCATCACCCAGTACCTACGCCCCACCCCCCGGCACCACCCCATCGACCGGTGGGTCAAGCCCGAGGAGTTCGTGGAGCTGTCCGACAAGGCCCGCGAGATCGGTTTCGCCGGCGTCATGGCGGGCCCGCTCGTCCGCTCGTCCTACCGCGCCGGTCGCCTGTACGTCCAGGCGCTCGAGCACCGCGGCCAGGAGGTGCCCGAGCACCTGCGGCAGCTCACCTCGGAGGGATCGGCGTCGCAGGAGGCCTCGAGCGTGCTGGCCCGCGAGGCCGCGCGCGCCTGACCCGGGCACGCACACCCGGCGCCGCACCCGCCGCG
>NZ_KV824049.1:0-6660 GCF_001815995.1 Dietzia sp. HMSC21D01
CCCGACGAACTAACGGAGATGCCCACTAGTCGGCCGCCGTCAGCCCCCGCAGCAGCCGAGGGCGCAGCGGGCGCCGTCGCGGTTCCGGCCGAGGGCGGGTACGGAACCGGGGCGGTCCTGAGCAGACCCGGTCTCGACCTCGTCGAGGAGCTCGAGCACCATCCGGGCGAACTCACGGCTCGGACCCGGCGTGGCGCACCGCGTGACCGTGACCCCCAGCTCGCGGACCTCGTCGACGAGCTCGGTGTCCAGGTCCCAGATGACCTCGACGTGATCGGAGATGAATCCGATCGGGACGATCACCACGTCCGTGACGCCGTTCGAGGTGGCCAGCTCGCTCACGTGGTCCACGACGTCCGGCTCGAGCCACGGCACGCTCGGCGGACCGGAGCGGGACTGCCAGACCAGGTCGTAGTCGGCGACGCCCGCCGCCTCGGCGACGAGACGCGACGCCTCGGCGACCTGACGGCTGTAGAGGTGGCCGCCGAGGGACGGCGGACCGGCCGCCTCGTCCGCCGACGTGGGCACGGAGTGGGCGGTGAAGATCACCCGGGCCCCCGGCGCGGTGGAGGCGATGGCCTCCCGCAGGTCGGAGGCGAACCGCTCGATGAACAGCGGGTGATCGTAGAACTGGCGGAGCCGCACCATGGTGGGCGCGCCCTCGACCTGCTCGCGGGCGCGGGCGATGTCCTCCTGGTACTGCGCGCAGCCGGAGTACCCGCCCCACGCGGAGGTGGCGAAGACGGCGGCGTTGCGGACCCCGTCCGCGACCATCTGTCGGACGGTGTCCTCGGCCATCGGCGTCCAGTTGCGGTTGCCGAAGTACACGGGCAGGTCGCGGCCGCGGTCCGCCAGCTCGGCCTCGACGTTGGCGATGATCTCGCGGTTGAGGTCGTTGATGGGGCTGCGACCGCCGAGGTGCCGGTAGTGCGTGGCCACCTCCTCGAGGCGCTCGCGCGGGATCCCGCGGCCGCGGGTGACGTTCTCGAGGAACGGGATGACGTCGTCCTGGCCTTCGGGTCCACCGAACGAGAGCACCAGTAGGGCGTCCACCTGCCCGGAGGTGGCGCCCGGGGTGGAGGGGGTATCGGTCGATGCCGTCATGTGGCTACTCCTGTCCGCTGAAGGAAACGGTCCCGGCGCCGCCGTCGGCGTAGATGACGGTGCCGGTCGTGGCGGCCATGAGGTCGGAGAGCAGGGCGACGGCCGTCGTCGCCACAGGGGTGGGGTCGTTCACGTCCCAGCCGAGCGGCGCCCGCCGGTCCCACTCGTCCTGCATCCTGTCCAGTTCGCCGCCGGGGCCGAGCGCCTCGCCGGCGATCGCCTTGGCCGCGAGGGTCTTGACGGGGCCGGCGGCGATGAGGTTGGACCGCACGCCCTCGGGGCCGAGTTCGCGGGCGACGTAGCGGTTGACGGCCTCGAGCGCGTTCTTGGCGACCGACATCCAGTTGTAGAAGGGCATGGAGAACCGCGGGTCGAAGTCGAGTCCGATGATCGACGCGCCCCGGTTGAGCAGTGGCCTGGTGGCCTTGGCCAGGGCGGAGTACGAGTAGGCCGAGACCTCGAGCGCGACGGCCACGTCCTTCCAGGGCGCGTCGAGGAACGGGTCCCCGAGGCAGCTGGGCGGCGCGAACCCGATCGAGTGGACGACGCCGTCGAGCGAATCGGCGTGTTCGCGGACCCGGTCGGCCAGCGCGGCGAGGTCGTCCTCGCTCTGCACGTCCAGCTCGATCACCGGGGGGCGTTCGGGCAGGCGCTTGGCGATCGCCTTGACGAGGGAGGGCCGACCGTACGCGGTGAGGATGACCTTCGCGCCGTGCAGCTGGCAGTGTTTGGCGATGTGGAAGGCGATCGAGGCGTCGGTGATGACGCCCGTGACGAGGATCGTCCGGCCGGCCAGCAGTCCGCCGCCGGTCGCGGGTGTATCGCCGGAGGCGACCGTGGCGTCCGTCTCGTTCCGGCTCATGTCAGTGCCCCATTCCCATTCCGCCGTCGACCGGGATCACGGCCCCGGAGATGTATCCGGCGTCGTCGCCGGCGAGAAAGCTCACGGTCCCGGCCACGTCGTCGGCCGAGCCCTTGCGTCCGAGCGGGATGGCCGCGACGGCCATCTCCTGCGTCTTGTCGTCCAGCCCCGCGGTCATGTCGGTGTCGATGAAACCCGGTGCGACGACGTTTGCCGTGATGCCCCGCGAACCCAGCTCGCGGGTGAGCGAACGGGCCATCCCGATGAGCCCGGCCTTGGACGAGGCGTAGTTGACCTGACCGGCGGTGCCGGACTGGCCCACGACGGAGCCGATGAAGATCAGGCGGCCGAAGCGGGCGCGCAGCATCCCGCGCGAGGCGCGCTTGGCCACACGGAACGCCCCCGCGAGGTTGGCGTCGAGCACGCGGGTGAACTGCTCGTCCTTCATGCGCATGAGGAGGGTGTCCTCGGTGGTGCCGGCGTTGGCAACGACCACCTCGACCGGCCCGTACTCGGCCTCGACCGCGGTGAACGCGGCGTCGACGGAGGCGGGGTCGGTGACGTCGCACCGCACCCCGAAGAGTCCGTCGGGGGCGCCGGAGCCCCGGTGGGTGACGGCCACCCGGTGGCCGTCGGCGTGGAGCCTGGTGGCCACGGCGCGCCCGATCCCGCGGTTGCCCCCGGTCACGAGGACTGTTCGCGGGGTGGTGCCGTGCGTGCTCTCGGAAACCATGCCCCCACCCTAGCGAGCCGGGCCGGCGGGCCCGGCGCTGGTGCGTTCCGCCGGCCCGCCGGGCCTCACGGGATCCGCCGGTGCGCGGTCAGCGAGCCCGCCGCCGCCGTCATGGCGAGTAGGGAGCCGACGATGAGCCAGGGCCGCGAGGCGTCGGCCTTCTTCCACTCGTAGCCGATCTGCTCCTCGAGGGTGCGATACACCGAGTCCAGTTCCTCGAGGGTCGACGCCGTGAAGAAGTCGCCGCCGGACAGTTCGGCGATGGTGCGCAGGGAGGCGTCGTCGACGGGGACCGGCTGGGGCCGACCCTGGATGTCGACGGTGCCGTAGAGGGTGCCGAACGAGATCGTGGAGACGGGGATCCCGGCCTCGGCGGCGCGCTCGGCGGCGGTGAACGCGCCACGCTCCTCGGTGGGGTCGGCCGGGACGGTCTCCTTGCCGTCGGAGAGGAGGACGATCCGGGCGGGCGGGGCCTGGTCGGGGCCGCCGAGGCTCTCGGTGAACGTGGTGATGGCCTGGGTGGCGGTGTAGATGGCCTCGCCGGTGGCGGTGCGTTCGTCGAGACTGAGTCGGTCGACGGCGCGGACGACCGGGCCCCGGTCGGTGGTGGGCGCGACGAGCATCGAGGCGGTGCCGGCGTAGGAGACGAGGCCGAGGTTGACTCCCGGGGTGAGGTTGCCCGCGAATGTCGTGGCGGCCTGCTGCGCGGCCTCGAGGCGCGACGGGGAGACGTCGGTGGACTCCATGGACAGGGAGACGTCGACGACGAGCATCACGGTCGCCCGGTTCCGTGGCACCTGCTGTTCTCTCTGTGGGCCGGCCAGGGCCACGACGAGCGCCAGCAGGGACAGCACCAGGAGCACCGCGGGGACGTGAGTGAACCATCGGCGACCGCGGCGGTCGACGGCACGCAGGGAGCCGAAGTTGCCGAAGCGGACGGTGCGCCGTTTCTTGGAGCGCAGGGCGATGACGTACCCGACGCCGAGGGCGACCGGGACGATCAGCAGGATCAGCCACAGCGGGTGCTGGAACTCGGACAGGCTCACCGGTTCGTCACCTCCCCCTTCGGGCGGTGGTCGTCGGGCAGGTCCCTGGTCACGCTGTCGCCGGTCGGCAGCCCACCGCGGCGTCGGATGCCCACGAAGTCGATGACGTCGCGGATCCAGTCGCGGTCGGTGCGCAGCGCGAGTACCGGCGCACCGCACCGTCGCAGGGCGGAGTGGACGCGCTCGCGGTGTTCGCCGGCCGCGCGGCGGTAGTCGGCCGCGAGGGCGTCGTCGACGTCCAGTTCGAGGACCTCGCCGGTGGCGGGGTCCTGGAGGAGGGCCGCGCCGACGACCGGCAGGGTGATGTCGAGCGGGTCGGCCACGTGGACCGCGAGGAACTCGTGGCGGGTGCCGAGCACGCGCAGGGAGCGCTCCCAGTCCACCTCGGACAGGAAGTCGGAGATGACCACCACGAGACCGTGGCGACGCGCGGCGTTGCGGACCGCGTGGAGGCAGTCGTCGAGCGCGCCCCCGGGAGAGACCTGGGCCGGGTACCGCGAGACCTCCTCGAGGAGCCGCCGGACGTGGTCGCGCCCTCCGGTGGCCGGGAGGACCCGCGGCCGCCCGTCCCCGGTGAGGACCATCCCCACGCGGCTGCCGCCGCCGGCGGAGAGGAACCCGACGGTCGCGACCGCCGCCTCGACCAGACGCCTCTTCACGCCGTGGCGGCCCTGCACGTCGAGGCTCGGCGTGAGGTCGACGACGAGCCAGGTCTCGAGCTCACGGTCCGCGATGGTCTGCCTGATGTGGGGCACGGTGGTCCTGGCGGTGACCGACCAGTCCATCGTGCGGACGTCGTCGCCCGGTTCGTAGGCGCGCGCTTCCCCCGGTTCGGTGCCCGGCCCCGGGAGCAGCCCTCGGTGGTCGCCGTTGAGGACACCGTCGAGGCGGCGCGTGACGAGCAGCTCGAGCTGGGTCAGGGCCGCGCGGGAGGACGCGTCGACCGGGTCGTCGCGCCTGCCCTCGTCCGCGGTGGTCACCGTGACGGCGGCGGGCCGGCCTGGGCGGGGACCGCGCTGATCTGCGGGAGGGGAACCGCCTCGAGCACCCGGCGGACCACGGTGTCGGCGGAGACCTCGTCGGCCAGTGCGTCGTAGGTGAGCACGAGTCGGTGGCGGAGCACGGCCGGCAGGACGTCCACGACGTCCTGGGGGACGACGTAGTCGCGGCCCCGAACCAGGGCGAGGGCGCGGGCGGCGGTGACGGCACCGAGGGTGGCGCGCGGTGAGGCGCCGTAGGACAGCCACCGGGCGACGTCCTCGAGTCCGTGCCGGGCGGGCTCCCGGGTGGCAATGGTGACCCGGACGACGTAGTCGACCAGCGCGTGGTGGACGAACACCTCGCGGACCGCGTTCTGCAGCCGCACGAGCGCGTCCACGCCGAGGACCTGCGTGGGCGTCGGCGGGGTGGAACCCATCCGGTAGACGATCTCGCGCTCCTCCTCGGGGCTCGGGTAGTCCACCACGAGCTTGAACAGGAAGCGGTCCCGCTGGGCCTCCGGAAGCTGGTAGACACCCTCGCTCTCGATGGGGTTCTGCGTGGCCATCACGAGGAACGGGCTCGGCATGGGGAAGGTCTGCCCGCCGATGGAGACGTGCCCCTCCGCCATCACCTCCAGCAGCGCCGACTGGACCTTCGCCGGGGCGCGGTTGATCTCGTCCGCCAGGACGAAGTTGGCCAGGATCGGGCCGAGCTCGACCTCGAACTCCTCGCGCCCCTGGCGGTATATGCGGGTGCCCACGATGTCCGCGGGGACGAGGTCCGGGGTGAACTGCAGACGGCGGAAGCTCCCGCCCACCACGGAGGCGAAGGTCTCCACGGTCAGCGTCTTGGCGACGCCTGGCACGCCCTCGATCAGGATGTGGCCGCGAGAGAGCAGACCGACCAGGATCATCTCGATCAGGCGGTCCTGGCCCACCACGACCTTCTTGACCTCGTAGACCGCGCGCTCGAGGAGCCGGGCGTCCTCGGCGGCGGTCGGGGCGCTGACCGCGGGGGACGCGGCGGCCTGGGTCGGATGGTCGGGGTGGGGATCGCTCACCGCGGAGGGCTCCTTCGCGTGGTCGGGTGTTCCGGGCGCCCGCCCGGGCCGTCCGAACGGGCTGGGGACGACAGTACCGCTGCGCGGCTCAGACCAGCCGGACCACCATGGGTGAGATGCCGGCCATGCGGACGGGCGAGATCTTCACGACGTCACCCGACTGCGGGGCCTCCACCATCCTGCCGTCACCGAGGTACAGCGCCACGTGACCGGGCCAGAACAACATGTCGCCGCGTTGGCGGGTGGCCACCGGGTACTGGGGGCCGGCGGTGTACTGGTAACCGGTGTAATGCGGCAGGGCCTTCCCGATCCCGGCGAATGCGTAGATCATCAGCCCGGAGCAGTCGAAGCCGATCTTCTTGTAGTCGCCGTGGCTGTCGGCGACGCCACCGTCGCGGATGCCGCGCGTGGGCCCGTTCGCGTCTCCCCCACCCCAGGCGTACGGGACGCCGAGCTGGGAGAGCGCGCGGTTGATGACGGTCTCCACTCGTGCGTTGCTCGAGGGCGTGCCCGCATCTCCGCCGTGGCCGGTGCCCGGCGCGGCGGGCCCCTGGGCGATCGAACCGAGGTCGGCGCGTCCGATCGCGTCGGCGACCTGTTCCACGATCGCCTCGGTGTCACCGCGGATACCCGCGTCGACGGCGGCACCCACGCTGCCGGCGTCGACAGCGCCTCCCACCGCCCCGCCGAGAGCGCGGGTGGCCTGGTCCGACGACCCGCCGGCGAACTGGCGCACGGCGCCGAGGTCGAGGTGGGCGGGTAGGGCGGACGCGATGTCGGCAGCCTGCTCGCCCGCCCCCGGATCGGCGGCGAGGACCTGCAGGGCCTCGGCGCGCATCGCCTCGGCCTCGGCATCGATCCCCGGGGCGGGGCC
>NZ_KV824050.1:0-2020 GCF_001815995.1 Dietzia sp. HMSC21D01
GATGTCGGCGATGGTGGCCTCGGTGTGGGCGGCGGCGTGGAAGCGCGCCGCCGAGCAGGCAGACGAGGCCACTGCGGTGGCGCTCGATGCCGCGCGCACCGGCGAGGCCGACGCCCTCGCCGCGGCGGAGACCGCCACCGCGCAACAAGCAGACGCCGACGCGGCCAGGGAGGAGGCGGTCCGGGACGCCGAGCAGCTGCGCACCGAGCTGGCCCAGGTCCGCCAGCAACTCGAGACGATGCAGCGTGAGGCGGAGCAGGCGCGCGTCCAGGCCGAGGAGGCCGACCGTGCCCGGGTGCGGGCCGAGGCCACTTCGGACACCTTGCGTGAACTGTTGGACGCGTTTCGTTCCTCCGGGCAGGCCGACGAGGACAAGTAGCGATCCGCACCGTGATGGTCTTGTCGTGTCGGACCGGGCGAGCACACTGACAAAGCAGGACAGGCAATGAACAAGCGGCTCGGAGCTCCGCCGGTTGAGTTCGGGTCGTAACAGCCGGAACGCCAACACGGGGGGCGTCATGTGGGATCTGCAGACCGCGGTACAGGCCGTGGTGGTGGTCGCGGTGGCCTCGCTTTTGGTGCCGCCGCTGGCGCGCGGCATCGGAGGCATCTGCGCCGTGATCGGCTTCTGTGGGGTGGTGCAGTCGAGCTCCTGGGCGCCGACGGTGATGGCGTTGGGGATGGTGGCGTGGTTTGTCGGGCACTGGTCGTTCGCGGTCCGCAATGACGTGCATTACCGGTCGCGTCTGGCGCTGGTGGTGATCGACAAGACGCCGTTGCGGTGGGCGATTCCGCGTTACTGGCAGTTGCGCCGCCAGAGACGCATGGCGGCCGCCCGCTGACACTTCCCACCCCGACCGATACAGCTATGGCCCCACCTCTTCGGTGGGGCCATTGCTGTAGGTGTTTGGAGACGATTCTAGAACAGTGGGGGCTCGTCTAGTGGTGCGGTGTTGCCGCAAGCTTGGGCGTAGGCCTTGGGGTTCCAGCCGCCGGCGACCGCGTCGCGGACCGCGAGGGAGCGGGCGTGCCGGTCGTGGCGTTCGGTGGTGTTGCGGATGATGCCGGTGCGTCCGCAGGCGACCGCGTAGAGCAGGTTCGCTGATTGGGTTGAGGCGATGAGATGGTCCGGGTCTACGCGCACGCACAAGGGTTCGTTGCAGCGGTGCTCACCGATCGCCTCGGCGGTCAATTGGCCGGCGACTAGGAGGGCGAAGCGGTGCGCGTACTCGGTTCTGCTGACGCCGCCTTGTCGCCAGGTGATCCGTCCGTACCCGTCGGAGATGGCGCCGGTCCAGATGTGGCATCCCTCCCCCGGGGCGCGCACGACACGGGACTCAAACGCGGCAATCGCCGCCTCGGTCGGAGGCAGCGTCGAGTCGTACGGCCTGGACCGCCTCGCGGCAGGTCGGGGCCGGGGACGGGCGTCCATTCCCGGCAGCGGGATGTCCTCGAACCATCCGCCGGAGACGGGCTCAGTGCTGTTGGTCACCGTTGGTGTCCGCCGAGGTCTGATCCGCCGCTGGCGTGTCACCGCCGTCGGCATCGTTGACCGTGTCGTCGGTGACGGTGGTGCTGTCCTTGGCGGCGCGGATCGCCGCCCCGACCTCGCGGGCAGACAGTCCGGTCATCTCCGCCAGATCGGCCTGCACCACGCCCAGGTCCCGAAGCTCGACCAGCGCCTGACCGAGGGCGATCTGCGCGTCATCGCGGGCATCGATCGCCGAGAACACCGCGACCAACTTGGCCTCACGCTTGCGTGCCCGCTCCAGCTCGTCGGCCATCGCCTGACGAGCCCTCGCGCGTGCGGTCTGTGAACGTGAATCAGTCTTGGTAGCCGCCATGACACCCGACCCTATTGCCCCACCCATCGTGCCGCAATGCCCAACCACCATGCCGCCGTCATCGTCGCGCCGTCCTGGTCCCCGATCGCCGCACCACATCTAGCACCGGCCGTGCTAGATCATCCTCGCTGTCGCTCGCTTAAACCGCCACACACAGTAGGCACTACTAGTGAAGT
>NZ_KV824051.1:0-4653 GCF_001815995.1 Dietzia sp. HMSC21D01
GCCGAGCGCCCGGGCCGACGGCGCCGCGTCACCCGCCCAGCACGACCCCCTCGCGCCGCGGGTCGGCGCCGCCGATCAGCGTGCCGTCGGACTGACGCAGGATCGACGAGAGGCCCGACGACTGCTCCTCGGTGGAGACCTCGTGGCCGCGCTCGGTGAGCCACCGGGTCAGCTCGGAGTCATCGGTCACCGCCGGGTGCTCGCCACCGATCGCGGTCTCGGGCGAGTTGATCGCCCCGAACGATGGCGAGCTCACGGCCTGCTGCGGGTCGAGGTCCCAGTCGAGCATCCCGACGAGCGTCTTGACGACGAACTGGATGATCCGGGACCCGCCGGGCGAGCCGACCACCGCGCGCAGCTCGCCGCGCGCGAGCGGCGTGCCGTCGAACACCAGCGTGGGGGCCATGGACGAGCGCGGCCGCTTGCCGGGCTGGACCCGGTTGGCCTGCAGCTGCCCGGCATCGTCGCGCGGCTCGGCGGCGAAGTCGGTGAGCTGGTTGTTGAGCAGGAACCCCTCGACCATCTGGAAGGAGCCGAACGCGGACTCGATGGTCGTGGTGAGCGCGGCGGCGTTGCCCTGCGCGTCGACGATGCTGATGTGCGTGGTCCCGTGTTCGGGGCCGGTGAACACGCCGCGGGCGTCGAAGGGGAAGTCGCCGGGCTCGGCCTCGCCCATGGACCGTTCGGTGTCGATGAGGCCGGCGCGTCCGGCGAGGTAGCCGGGGCGCAGCAGGGTCATCGCGGAGCCCAGCGGCGGCGGCACGAAGCGCGGGTCGGCGATGTAGACGTCGCGGTCGGCGTAGGCGAGCCGCTCGGCCTCGGTGACCAGGTGCACGGCCTCGGGGGCGGGCAGGCCGCCGTCGGGTCCGACGTCGGTCGGCGGGTACGCGGCGAGGTCGGACTCGGCGAGCATGGCCAGGGTCGAGGCGACGGCGGTGCCCCCCGAGGACGGCGGCGCCATGCCGCACACGGCGTGGTCGCGGTACGGGCTGCACACGGGGTCGCGCGTGACGGCCTCGTAGCCGGCCAGGTCGTCGAGGGTCATGGCGCCGGGGGTGATGCCCTCGCGCTCGGTGCTGACCTGGTCGACGATCGCCTCGGCGATCGCGCCGGTGTAGAACGCGTCGGCGCCCTCGGTGGCCACGGCGGACAGGGTCTTGGCGTAGGCGGGGTTGGTGAGGCGCGTCCCGGCGGGTTTCCCGGTGTCACCGTCGAGGAAGTACCCGGCGGCGTCGGGGTCGCGGGCCAGGTCCGCGGCGGAGGCGGCGATGGATTCGGCCAGGCGTGGGCTGATCTCGAAGCCGTCGTCGGCCAGCAGCACCGCGGGGTCGAACAGGTCGCGCCACTCGCGCTCGCCGTGGTCGGCGTGGGCCGTCTCGAGCAGGCGGAGGATGCCGGGCACGCCGATGGACCGCCCGCTGCGCCGCGCGTCGGGCTGCGGTGCGGCGGTGTCGTCGGGCGAGATGTGCCGGAGGTAGTCGACGGTGGCGGCGGCGGGCGCGGTCTCCCGGCCGTCGTACGTTTCGACCTGCCCGGACTCGGCGTCGTAGTGCACGAGGAATCCGCCGCCGCCGAGGCCGGAGGACTGCGGCTCGACCAGCCCGAGGACGGCCTGGGCGGTGACCAGGGCGTCGGCGGCGGTACCGCCGTCGGCGAGGACCTCGCACGCCGCCCGGGTCGACAGCGGGTGCGCGGTGGAGACCGAGTACGACGCGGTGGCGACGGGCCGCATCCCGGTGCGGAACCCGGTGGCGACCTCGGGGTTCAACGAGATGGGCCCCTCGGGGCCGGCCTGGCCGTCGGCGGTGCGGGCCACGGGCGTGCCGCCGCCGTCCTGCGCGCACGGCGCCGTGTCCTGGACCGGGAGGGGCTCGCCGCCGAGCGTGCCGGGACGCGCGGAGGTGGTGCGGTCCGGGGGCGACGACGACGAGGTGGCCGTCGCGTCCTCCTCGGCCCCTCCGGGCTCGGTCGAGCAGGCCGACAGCGCCAGGACGGGCGCGAGTCCGAGCGCGAGGACCGCGCGTGCGATCCGTCGGGTTGTCCGAGAGTGCATGGCGGGCCGCCTTCCCGAGCCGGATACCTGTCCCCAGAGTGCTCCGCCGGCGGGGCGGGCGTGGCGCTTTCGGCGGAGACGGGACAGGGGAGGATGGTCGGTGACCCACGAGGCACTGACCGACGACGCCCAGAGGAAGGACAATCAGATGACGACGACGAGTTCTGCCGACGACGGGCCTGCGGCCCGGGACCTGCGTGAGCAGGGATTCGCGACCAGGCGCGAGGTGATGGGGGACGCCTTCGTCGACCGGGCGATGGACCGGGCGGCCGGGACGGCGTCGGAGGCCATCCAATACGTGGTCACCGAGAACGTGTGGGGCAACATCTGGGACCGGCCGGGCCTGGGGCGGCGGGACCGGAGTCTGCTCAACATCGGGATGCTGGTGGCGCTGCGCGCGAACGCCGAGCTGGCCGGCCACGTCCGCGGGGGCCTGACCAACGGGCTGACGCGGGAGGAGATCACCGAGGCCGTCATCCACGCGTCGGGGTACTGCGGGGCGCCCGCCGCCCTGTCGGCGATGAAGACGGTCCAGGAGGTGTTCGACGCCCTCGACGCCGAAGCGGGCGATTCCCCCCTGAGCGGGTAGGGCGGAAGGGGTCGGGAGTAGTCTCGACCTTCAGAGTGACCTACGGCATACACACGTGTCCCGTCAGGTCACGCACGCCCCGCGAGTAAGGAGTCCCGCCCATGCGCAGCACGATGATGCCGGAGCAGCTGAACATCAGCACGATCCTGCAGTTCGGTTCGACCGTCCACTCCGATGCCGTGGTCACCACCTGGACCGCGGAGGGGCCGCGCAAGCTCTCGTTCGGCGATCTCGGCAAGCGCGCTGCGCAGCTGGCCCACGCCCTGCGGTCGCTGGGGATCGACGGTGACCAGCGGGTCGCCACCTTCCAGTGGAACAACTCCGAGCACCTGGAGGCCTACCTGGCCATCCCCTCGATGGGCGCGGTGCTGCACCCGCTCAACATCCGGCTGTTCCCGGACCAGCTGGAGTTCGTGGCCAACCACGCCGAGGACAAGGTCGTCATCGTCGACCCGAGCCTGATCCCGTTGCTGCAGCCCCTGCTGCCGCGGTTCTCCACGGTCGAGCACGTGCTCGTCACCGGTGGCGCGGCGGACTCACTCGAGGCTCCCGAGGGGATCACTGTCCACGACTACGAGGCGCTCCTCGCCGCCCAGCCCACCGAGTTCGACTGGCCGGAGGTCGACGAGAACTCGGGCGCCGCGATGGCGTACACCTCGGGCACGACCGGCGATCCGAAGGGCGTCGTCTACTCGCACCGCTCGATCTACCTGCACTCGATGCAGGTGTGCATGTCCGACGGCATGGACATCTCGGTGGATGACAACGTCCTGGCGATCGTCCCGATGTTCCACGCCATGTCGTGGGGCCTGCCGTACGCCGCGTTCATGGTGGGCGCCTCGCTGCTCATGCCGGAGCGGTTCCTGCAGCCCGAGCCGCTCGCCGCGATGATCGCCTCCGAGCGTCCCACGCTGGCCGCCGCCGTGCCGACCATCTGGATGGCCTTGGATGCCTACAGCGTGGACCACCCCGTGGACATGTCGAGCTTCCGCGCCGTGGTGGTGGGCGGCAGCTCCTGCCCGCCGGAGTTGATCCGTAAGTTCAAGGAGCGCTACGGGATCAACATCATCCACGCCTGGGGGATGACCGAGACCTCGCCCATCGGCACGCTGTCGCGGCCCAAGGCGGAGCTGCCGGAGGAGAAGCAGTTCCAGCTGCGGACCACCCAGGGTCGTTTCCTCGCGGGCGTCAAGGCGCGGATCGTCGACGACGCCGGCAACGAGTTGCCGTGGGACGGCGAGTCTGTGGGCGAGCTGCAGGTCCGCGGCCCGTGGATCACCGGAAGCTACTACAAGGTCGACAACTCGGACTCGTTCGATGACGGCTGGCTGCGCACCGGCGACGTGGGTTACGTGCGGCCCGAGGGCTTCCTCCAGCTGACCGACCGCGCCAAGGACATCATCAAGTCCGGCGGCGAGTGGATCTCCTCGGTCGAGGTGGAGAACTACCTGCTCGAGCACCCGGCCGTGGCCGAGGCGGCCGTTGTCGGTGTGCCGGATCCCAAGTGGGACGAGCGCCCGCTGGCCGCGATCGTCGTCAAGGAGGGCATCCCCGATCCGGACGTCGAGGAGCTCCGCGCGCACCTGGCACAGCGGATGGCCAAGTGGCAGGTGCCGGAGCGCTTCGCCTTTGTCGACGAGATCCCCAAGACCTCGGTCGGCAAGCTGGACAAGAAGCGCATCCGCGCCTCGCATTCGGAGGGCGAGCTCGAGGTGATCAACGCCCTCGAGAACTGACCGCCGCCCCGCCGCCCCACCGCCCGGGTCCTCCGCCCCGCCGCCCGAGTCCGCCGGGCATGGCCGCCGGGCGGCGGTTCGCCCATCGAAAAGACGGTTCCGCACGCGCCCACTCGGCCGACGCGGGCGGAACCGTCTTCTCGTCTGACAGCGGGGCTGCCGGCCGCCCGCCCGGCGCTCAGCTCACCTATCGGATCTCTCGCCACCTACCAGATCCCCACGCCGCCTATCGCGATCTGCGCCACCTAGTGGGCATCTCCGTTAGTTCGTCGGGG
>NZ_KV824052.1:0-35800 GCF_001815995.1 Dietzia sp. HMSC21D01
CCCCGTCGCCGCGTGTCCGTGCCCGCCCGCGGTGCCGAACGCCTCGACCAGCGGGTTCTCGGACCCGCCCGGCCGCGGCAGGAGCGGGATGTGCACCCGCTCGACCGATAGCGGGTCGTCGATCGCCGCGCTGGGCACCCCCCGGCCCGCCAGGCGCGAGCGCAGTCGGCTCGCCAGGACGGCGGGATCCGGGGCGGGCAGTCCCGCCAGACACGTCTCCTCGAGGAGGACCCGGTCCGCGGACAGGGGGATGGCGTACAGGAAGCTGGGGCCGATCTCGTCGTCGTCGTTCCCGTCACGCGCGTAGTCGGTGCGCCAGTCCATGAACAGGGCCGCCTCCCCACCCAGCGCGGGGGCGGCATCGGCGGCGTCCAGCACGATGCCGTAGGCCGTCTGCAGCGGGCCCGGGTTGAGCCGGCCCCCCGCGCCGCGGCAGTCCACCACGCGGTGGGCCAGGGCGGTCAGGGCAGGCAGTGCCTCGTCGTCGATCGCCTTCCGCTCCACGGTGACCCCCGCGCCGAGCGGGAGGGCGCGCCGCAGTGCGTCGTTGTCCAGCACCGCGTACTCGCGGTGGAGCACCGCGCGCCCGGGCGCGTACAGGGCGGGGGAGGAGACCCTGTGCGCGAGCACGTCGATCCCACACACTTCCGGACGCAGCCACGGCGGCACCTGGTCGGTCCACACCGACAGGGTCTGATGCCACGGCGCGTCGGGCCGCGGGTCGAGCGCCAGGACCGTGAGACCGGCTGCGGCGCAGCGGGAGGCGAGCGCGCGGCCGGCGGGGCCGAGCCCGACGACGGCGACGTCGAACAACTCGTCACCCGTAGCATTCATACGGACCGACACTACCGTCGCGCGAGAGGAACCCATGTCAGGCGCGTTCTACCAGCAGATGGACCACGGTCGCTTCGAGTCGACCGCGCTCACCGCGGGCCCGTGGTCCGCCGAATCACAGCACGCCGGGCCGCCGAGTGCGCTGCTGGTAAGGGCGATGGAGAGGTTCGAGGCGGACGCGACGCTGCGGCTGGCGCGGATCTCGGTGGACGTGCTGGGCCCCGTTCCCATCGCGCCGCTCGACATCGAGGTCCGCACCGTGCGCCCGGGACGCAGCGTCGAACTGCTCGAGGCCAGCGCCTCCGTGGCCGGCCGGCCCGCGCTCGTCGCCCGCGGGTGGCGCATGCGCCGCACACCCGACGACTTCCCGACGGTCGGGACCCACGACGGGCCGCCCGTGCCCGCCACACGCGAACGCGGACCGATGATGAGCTTCGCCCACGCCGACGGCTACCTGTCCGTGGTGGACTTCGCCTTCGTCTCCGGCGGCGGCGACGAGCTCGGGCCCGCGGAGACCTGGGGCCGGGCGCGCGTCGACCTCGTGGAGGGGGAGCGGATGACCGGCTGGCAGCACACCGTGGTGGTGGCCGACTCCGCCAGCGGCGTGTCCCTGGCCAGCGACCCACTGAGTCACCCGGCGGTCAACTGCGACCTCGTGGTCTCGCTGCACCGTGACCCCGAACCCGGCTGGGTGCACCTCGACAGCGAGACCGTCGGCGGGCCCGGGCAGGGAGTGCTCACCGACACGCTGATCTCGGACGATCGCGGGCGGCTCGGTCGCTGTGTGCAGAACCTCTACGGGCGACGCGCGGGCTGAGCTTTCGCAGCCGCCCCTCACGATGGCGTCTGGCCTGCCCCGATGCGCAGGCGAGGCGCCATCGTGAGGGGCGAGGAGCGCTGTCGTGGACATCTGCGGAAGCGAGACGCCAGGCAGAGTAGCGGCTGTCCGGGCGCGTGACGCGACTGCGCGGGGCGGGAATGCACGGGCGGGAGCGCGACGCCAGGGCCGGCAGCGGCTGCACACACCGGACGCCTGGAAGGCCGCCCACAGGTCGCAGCGAACGAAGCGCGGCAGGAGAATTCGCTCAGAGACCGACTCGGCTTGCGCGCTCTGGTCGCGGAGACCCACGTCACCGGACTCGTCGGCTCACTCGCGCCGCAGGTAGAGTGGCAGGTCGGCCCGAACCCGTCCACGGGCGGGCCGCCGACTCTTCCCCGAAGCTACAGCGAGGTACCCGCGCACGTGATCACCATCGACGACCTGGAGGTGCGCGCCGGCGTGCGCACCCTGCTCCACATGGACGGGTCCTCGTTGCGGGTCCAGCCCGGCGACCGGATCGGCCTGGTGGGGCGGAACGGCGCGGGTAAGACGACGACGATGAGGATCCTCGCCGGCGAGGGTGAGCCGTACGCCGGGAAGGTCGTGCGGACCGGGGAGCTGGGCTACCTGCCGCAGGACCCGCGCGAGGGCAACATGGACCAGCTGGCCCGGTCCCGCGTTCTCTCGGCCCGCGGGCTCGACGTTCTCATGGCCGATATGACCGCGGCCCAGCAGCAGATGGTCGACGCTCCCGACGACGCCGCGATGGACAAGGCCGTGCGCCGCTACGGCCGGCTCGAGGACGAGTTCTCCGCCCGCGGCGGGTACGAGGCCGAGAGCGAGGCCGCGCGCATCTGCAGCAGCCTGGGCCTCGAGGACCGGATCCTCACGCAGAACCTCGGCACGCTCTCGGGCGGTCAGCGCCGCCGCGTGGAGCTGGCCCGGATCCTCTTCGCCGCCTCCGACGGCGCCGGCAAGTCGCAGACCATGCTGCTGCTCGACGAGCCCACCAACCACCTCGACGCCGACTCGATCACGTGGCTGCGCCAGTTCTTGGAGAAGCACGAGGGCGGGCTCATCATCATCTCCCACGATGTGGAGCTGCTCGAGGCGGTGGTGAACAAGGTGTGGTTTCTCGACGCCGTGCGCGGGGAGATCGACGCCTACAACATGGGCTGGAAGAAGTACCTCGACGCGCGCGCCACCGACGAGGCGCGTCGCCGCCGCGAGCGCGCGAACGCAGAGAAGAAGGCGTCCGCGCTCAAGCAGCAGGCCGCCAAGCTCGGCGCCAAGGCCACCAAGGCCGCGGCCGCCAAGCAGATGATCCGCCGCGCCGAGACCATGATGAACGAGCTCGACGAGGTGCGCGTGGCTGACAAGGTCGCGCACATCAAGTTCCCCACGCCGGCCGCGTGTGGCAAGACGCCGCTGTTCGCCAGGGGTCTGACCAAGATGTACGGCTCGCTCGAGGTGTTCGCCGGTGTCGACCTGGCGATCGACAAGAGCAGCCGCGTGGTCGTGCTGGGCTACAACGGTGCCGGCAAGACAACCCTGCTCAAGCTGCTCGCCGGCGTGGAGCGCACGGACGGCGAGGGTGGCGTGGTCACCGGGCACGGGCTCAAGATCGGCTACTTCGCCCAGGAACACGACACCCTGGACATGGACGCGACCGTGTGGGAGAACATCCGCCACGCCGCGCCGGACGCGGGGGAGCAGGACCTGCGCGGCCTGCTGGGCGCGTTCATGTTCTCGGGCCCGCAGCTCGAGCAGCCCACCGGCACGCTGTCCGGCGGTGAGCGCACGCGTCTGGCGCTGGCCGGACTGGTGTCGTCGGCGGCCAACGTCCTGCTGCTCGACGAGCCCACCAACAACCTCGACCCCATCTCGCGCGAGCAGGTCCTCGACGCGCTGCGGACCTACGAGGGCGCGGTCGTGCTGGTCACCCACGACCCCGGCGCCGTGGAGGCGCTCGAGCCCGAGCGGGTCATCATCCTGCCGGACGGCACGGAGGACCTATGGAGCCAGGAGTACATGGAGATCGTCGAACTCGCGTAACCGTGCTGCGGTCTAAGTTTCACTCGAATTGCGTTCCGACACGGCGTCGGACAATTGCTTTGCTATGGTCATGGCAGATTCTCGTAGGTCCACCGTGGCAAACCTGATCCGGTGACCTTGGATCGTGATCTCCTCGTCAACGTGTCCGTCTACGACGGGGTGAAGTAGAAGTCCTTCAGCGCGACGATGCTCTTCGTCCTTTCCGTGCTGGGACATGAGGTACGCATAGATCTGAAAGACGTAGCCGCTTCTCAAAGTCTCCTCCCGATGAAATCCGGCCACGACGACCCGGTTGAACTTAGTGTCGATTACTATCTTGCGTCTAACGCCAGTTGCGCCTGGTGAAGGCGCTCGCAAAATGACGTCCGTCTGCATACCGGGAAAAATCTCATGTATCCGTTCCGTACCGTTCTGGGCATCCCAGTTCAGGCGTTTACCATGATCAACCTGCCATCCTCGTCTACCTAAAGAATGCTCGTAGAAACCATGCGCGGCGTGTTCAAACAGTTTCCGCAGATAGCCGTCGGAGTCGTCTGGGCTTACCATGGCAAACTCATCGTCGCTCTGATCTGGGATCGAGAGCGAGAGAAGCAACTCCGCCAAGGTCAACATTCGGTGATCCTGAGCCAACAGTCGTTGGCGCCGCAGAGATCTGGCGACATTGGGATTGGGCGGTGGGCCGGTTACGCCAGCCGCCTGTAATTGCAGGACCAACGACCGAAACAGCGGGTTGTCGGGCAGGAGAGCGTCGGCACGCTGGAGCCCTTCTCGGACCAGCCTGTTCCCCGGAGTGTCGGTGACGATGTCATCAAATCGACAGCGAACCTTTCCTCGCTCAAGCAGCCGGTCGCGAGTAGTTCCTAATAGATCGATGCGCCCCCGGACCCTACGGACATCTTCGCTGGTTCGGACGAATCCCACCGATAGACCCGAATGCAACCGCGTCATCACTTCCTCCGCGAGCATCCCTGCAACGAGTTCAGGGATGTCTTCAGGAAGCCTCTCTGCACCAGCGAACTCATCTCCCGCGTGGCGATAAAGGTGTGACGCAAACAGTTGCAGCAACCAAAGATTCCGGACGGGGATCTTCATATCACTACGGGTCGAGTAGCGCGGCGGTGTGCTTGGACACTTCTTCCGGACGGTCAAACCAGTATTCCTCCAGTAGAGGGCC
Organism: Dietzia sp. HMSC21D01; assembly: GCF_001815995.1. NCBI lineage: Bacteria > Bacillati > Actinomycetota > Actinomycetes > Mycobacteriales > Dietziaceae > Dietzia > Dietzia sp. HMSC21D01. Next base: position 4,884 of record NZ_KV824052.1, read on the forward strand.
GATTTCCGTATCCACAACCCGCTCAATCCACTGACGCGTGTCAAGCCCTCCGCGCCTAATGTCTACAGAGGGGGTCACAAAACTGTGTCCGATGCAGAACTGCCGCCCCAACGACCGGTCCGCCGCGATGTGACTATTCAGTTCTTCCATCCGGGCGCCGAATCGCTCAAGAGTGCCAAGGTCGTATCCAAGACCACTGACGTGCTGCGCCCAGTCATTACCAAACTGCGGACTCAGCTCGACAAAAGCGAATCTCCGACGTAATGCCATATCTACTAGCGCCAATGATCGATCCGCCACATTCATCGTACCGATGACAAACACATTCGGCGGAACAAAAAACCGCTCGTCCTCGGCACGAGGGTAGGAAAGACGCATAGCGTACTCAGAGGTCCGCTTGTCCGTTTCGAGTAGCGTGAGCAATTCCCCGAAGATCTGCGCAGGGTTACCCCGGTTAATCTCCTCGATCACCATTACGTACTTGTGGTCAGGGTTGTCCTGTGCGGTAGTGCACATTTCCAAGAACGGCCCGTCTGCCAGCTCGAGCCCGCCCTTGACGGTGGGGCGATATCCGCGCACAAAGTCTTCATAGGACATGGACGGATGGAATTGAAGGACTGTGGTCCGAGAGCTGCCGCGTTCATTACACAACGTCCACGCCAACCGTCTGGCGAGCCAAGTCTTTCCCGTTCCAGGGGGTCCTTGAAGAATGAGGTTCTTCTTCACCAGTAGTCGTTCACGCATCGCCTCGAGCTCATGCCGAGGTACAAAGCTGGCGTCCTCGATAATGGAGTCGACCGTGAATATGTCCCCGAGGAGTCCACCGGTATCCGGAGAAGTACTAGGCGTCTCGTCAATCGCTCCTTCATCGGCCGCGCTTGGCGATGCGGTGTTCACATACTGCCACGCTGCAAACGACAGTTCCGGGATTGAGCTAAACGGCGAAGTCGCGTCTTCGAACCACGCTTGGATCTCTTCAGTGTTAGCGAGAAACGCCTCACCGTCGATTTTCGCGCGCAGGTCGAGCCGCTGGGCAAGATCGGGAAACTGGTCCGCCAGGAAGCTAGCGTTCACCTGGTCGAAAGCGGTAAACACGTTAGGGCGAATCCAATACAGCCCCATCGATAATTGGCGCGTGTTGCCTTGCGCCGCTGCATCGAAGGCCGCCACTAGGGATTCGCGAGACTCCTCGGTCGAAGCCGACGCGTAGCCAACCGCCGATTCCGCCAAATCCCACAGGAAATCGACCTGGTCTGGGTCGCGCTCGTTCTCCCACCTGATGAACCAGGAGTTCAGGTTGTTCACGATCGGGATGCCGGAAAACTCGGCCGGAGCCTTTGCAGAAATACCGAACTCGTCCTTGAATGCTTGAGCGATCTGAGCTCGAGCCGATTCCTTGATCCCCCTGTTGAACGGGCTGAACACCGTAAACGGATCTATATCGCGCAGGGCGCCACGTGTTCCGTCTGATCGTGTGTCGGTGCGGAGATACTTGAACAGGTGCTCCAGACCGGAGTTGCGCGCGACCTTCCAAAGCTTGTCCAGAAGGACCTCTCGATCGCTGCGGTAGCTCAACACCGCGTTAGCGAGCTCTTCGTAGAAGGGCCCCCACTCGAACGTCGCTCGTGATTCCGCAGGGGGAGGATCGCTCAGCAGCTGCTCGATCTCCTCTCTTCCCGTCACGAGAGTGAAAAGCGTAGTAGCAGCGCTCATTTCATTTTGAGCAGGAAGTGACAACTCATCCCGCGACACACCTGTGACAAGCCACTCCACCGGGCGCCAGTGAGAATACATCTGGCTATCTGCTCGGAATTCGTAGTCCCCTGACACTCTTCCGATGTTTAGGGCACGCGTGGAGCGGTCTGGGCACACGATGACGTCACCCACCTTGAGCACGTGAATAAATCGAAAGAGCGTTCCCGCCCACGCTGCAATCGAGGAACTTGAGTCAGAGTTGGCCGCGCTAAGGGCTTCTTTGAACGCGTCCCTTGTCGGCTGAATTTTACGGAGGTCACCAACCTCGTCCCAGCCAATTCGCACCGCGCCGTCGGAAACAGGATCGATTGTGGTTTGGTCGTTGTGGATTCCCCAGAACTCCGCCATTCCCCAAGACTAGCTGTGTCTCAGGGCTGGCATCGCCAATACCCAAAAGGCGTTCTACGCACCAGTCATCCGCCGCGCGATCACCTCGACGGCCCACTCGACCGGAAGCGCCTCGGAGAACTTGAGCTTGTCGATCAGGGTCGGAGGAACCGCTGGAAGCGGCCGCTCACTCTCCGGTAGGGACGCCCAGAACTCGAGCCGCTCCGCTGCAGGCCCGGTGGGCATGCCCTCGTGCAGGGTAATCGCATCGGGCTGGACCATCCCTCCCTGCGGAGCCAGCTCTTCGCCCAAGGCCAGCCCGAGCGCCGCTTGGTAACGACGATTGGCAGCATTGCCCTCGTAGGTCCACCACTTTCGGACATTGTCCGTGGTCGTCCACACTGGGCCGTGCGGGCTCACCGTGTGACGCAACCGGTCCTCATCGTCGGCGAGTGCGGCGCGCGCCCGCGCGGTGAGCCGAATCTGCTCGGGGAGCTCGCCCAGCAGCACCGCCCGCATGCCCTGCGCGACCTGCCGACCGATGTCGGCGCCCCCGAACCCGTACCGTGCTCTACCGCCGCCCGCGGCGGGCTCCACCTGCACCCGGTGCCTGGGCCAGTTGATGTCGGTGACCTTCCACGATCGCCCCGCGAGAAGCAGGCGGATCGGCCCGTCGACGCCGGTGAGCGCCCGCCACTCCACGGTGCCCACCTCCTGCCGGCCGGCGAGCACGGTGAACTCCCGTGGCATCGCAAAGGTAGTGAGCAGGTCCATGAAGTGTCGGCGGCCGAACACCCTCTCGGCATCGGGCCCGAGGAACATGGCGCCGCCATCGACGGTGAGGTACCCCCGCTCCACCAGGACGTCGACGATCAGCTCGGCGGGACGCTCGAGGGTCTCGACGCTCATCAACGGGGTCGCCGCCCACCGGTCCTGCCAGCCATACCGCGGCAGCGCGCCCTCCTGCAGCATCGCGGCCATGATCTGCTGCGCTACCAGGTGCAGAGGCACCGGAGGGGGCACAACGGGCTCGACGTATCCCGTGCCCCAGGCGTGCAGGAGCCCCAACGTCCGGAGCAGATGCCGGGGTTCGGTGGCGATGAACAGGCAGTTGCGGACGGTGCCAGCGCGCCGTCCGGTCCGGCCGAGCCGCTGGAGGAAGCTCGACACGGTGGTCGGGGCACCGATCTGGATCATCCGGTCCAGATCCCCGATGTCGATGCCCAGCTCGAGGGTTGAAGTCGCCACGATCACGCAGTCGCGCGCTTCGGCAAAGGCCAACTCGGACCGCCTCCGTTCCTCGGCGGAGAGCGACGAGTGCGAGAGGTACACGTCCACGTCGAAGCCCCGGACCATCGATGCGAGCTCCTCGGCCTGCCGTCGACTGTCCACAAAGACGAGCCGTTTCTGCCCCCGGTACAGCTTGGAGAGCAGGACCGCGGCGGAGTCGAGGGTGTCGACCGCGTCGACGACGATGTCGGCGTCCCCGGCGACAGGCCGGACCGCCTCACCCACGGCGACACCCGGCGCGATCACCCGACCGGCCCGCCCGTCGACACCGCCCTGCAACCACCGCAGCAGATCCTCGGGGTTGCCGACGGTCGCGCTCATCCCGATCCGCTGCAGCGGCCGCCCGACCAGGTGCTCGAGGCGCGAGAGCACGGCGGACAGATGCCATCCGCGGTCGTCACCGGCAAAGGCATGCACCTCGTCGATCACCACGGCCCGCAGGTTCGCGAACAGCGTGCGGTGGTCGGTCTTGGTGGAGGCGAGCATCGCCTCGATGGATTCGGGTGTGGTGAGCAGGATGTCCGGTGGGTCGGCGCGGATGGCTCTGCGGGCACTCTCGCCGACGTCCCCGTGCCACACCTCGACGCGGCGGCCCATCCACGCGGTGTAGTCGACCAGACGCACGGCGAGGTTGTTGAGCAGCGCCTTGAGCGGGGTCACGTACAGGACGGTCAGCCCGGCCCAGTCTTCGTGGGCCATGCGGGAGAGGACGGGGAAGACGGCGGCCTCGGTCTTGCCGCCGGCGGTCGGCGCGAGCAGTAGGGCGTCCTCGCCGTCGATGAGTGGCCGGACGGACTCCTCCTGCAGTGGCCGCAGGCTGGGCCAGCCGAGGGAGTTGACCACGTGGTGCTGCAGTAGCGGGTGCAGCGCGGGGAAGCCCTGCGGGGCGCGGTGGTCCATCTAGAGCTCGATGGCGTCGGGGTCGTCGATGGCTGACGACGACGAGGCCGCCACTGCGGACCGTTCGCTCTGACTGAGGTCGGACGCGTCGAGCGTCGGGGTGAAGTGCTGTCGCGGGAGGAAGTCCGGGAACATCTCGACGCGATCCAGGCAGTCGACGAGCATCCGCAGGTACTGGCGGGGTGCGATCCCCACCTGGCCGCCGAGTTTTCCTGCCACGGACTCGGCGAGCACGCGCAGGTAGGTGTCGTCGACGAGGGTGGTGACCCGCTGGGCTGCGGCGGGGTCGAGGCCGACCGCGTAGAGGTCACGCACGCGCGATCCCACCTCGACCAGTCGGTCGAAGTCGAAGGCCTGGAGCCGGATCTGTGGCTGCCGGGGGTTGTCGAATCGGGGGTCGGCGTCGAATTTCACGCCGATCCGCTGGTCGAGCGGAGGCAGTCGCTTGATGCCCTGTTGTCCTTCGAAGAAGGCGCTGGTTCCGGTGATGAGCAGGTACATCCCGGGGTAGCGGCCGGAGTCGAGTTCATCGATCCACTGCCGCAGGGCGTTGAGGGCCTTCTCGCGGACGTCGCCGCGCATGCGCTGCAGGGTCTCGACCTCATCCAGTACGAGTAGCAGGCCCCGGTGACCGGAGCCGGCGAGCACCTGGAGCAGTCCCTGAAAGAAGCCCATGGCCAGGAAGTGGTCGAGTTCGCCCTTCACCCCGGCGGCTCGTTTGGCCGACGCGGCGACGTTGCGTTGACCGCCGAGCCAGGCGGCAAGCCCGTCGGCAACCTCGGTATCACCGTTGAGCAATGCGTCCCGATACCCGCGCAGGGCCAGCGGGAACACGGGCGCAGCATCGGCGACGGAGCGCAGTCTCTCTTCGAGCAATTCGGCGCCGTCTGCTCCGGAGGAGGCCGCGTCGTCTTCCACTCCGAGGAGCCAGTCGTCGAGCACCGCCCGGAATGCCTGTCGAGAGACGGCGGGGGTACGGAGTTCTTCGCAAGATCGCCGGTAGACGGTCTCCAGCCGGTGCAACGGGGTTTCCAGCTCGGAGATCTGGACTTCAGCCACGGCGAAACCCCGCTCGATGGCCTGCTGTTGCATCCAGCGTGCGAAGAACGTCTTGCCCGAGCCGTACTCGCCGCGGACGGCCTTGAAGACCGCTGCGCCGCCGGCCACCTTGTCCAGTTCCTCCCCGATCACCGGGGCCAGGCGATCCAGGCCCACAGCGACTTGGTCGAGGCCTTCGGCGGGCACAGTGCCCTTTCGCAGGGCATCGATGATGGCGGTGCGGCGGGCGGGGGACAGGCTCATGGGAGTCCGTACTGTTCGCGGAGAAGCTCGGGGCTGAAGACGACGTCGTTCCCGTCGATCTCGAGGACCGGCATGCCGTCAATGTTGACCACCTTCTGCATGCGGGTCAGTGTGCCCCGCAGACGGATGGCGTTCAGCCCCACTCGTTCGGCGAGTCCTGCCATCGGCATCCGCCCATTGTTGTGGGCGATGGCGCGAAGGGCATCAGCGAACTCGCGCGGTTCGAGCCCGACGTTGTGCGCCTCGACCTGGTCCCTGAACTGACGGTTCCTGGCCAGGGAGGTGTACAAGTCGCTGGTGCGCGATGTCGCCTTGGGCGAGGGCGGCGGCTCGGGATCGTCGAACAGCGTGCTCTGCAGTTCACTGGGTGTCGAGGTCGGCGGCGGCGTGGGCCGTTCCGGTTGTGTCGCGCCGGGAGTGACCGCCCCCTGAGATGCGGGCTCGGGTGCGCTGAGGTCCCACCATGCGGGCCACGGGTCCGACATCGGTAGCGCCGCGGGAAAAAGGGAGTCTTCGTCGAGCCCGTCGAGCGACTGGACGAGCACGGAGATGGGCGCGCAGACCTCAGCTGGCGCGGCGCCACCGTGGTAGCCCGCCTTCTTTCCCGTGTACCGCAGGTCCTCGTCCACTGCCAGAATTGCCGATCCGCCGGGGGACAGCACTCTGGTGCCGGATACTTCCCGTTCGCTGTCGTCGGCGGGGGGTCCGTCGCTGGGACGCCAGCGGGCGCTGACCGCGGTGTCCGCATCGGCTTTGGGGATCTGGCTGCGTTCCACCACGTGCCCGTGATCGGACACGATCACCACGTCTCGACCGACGGCGCGGGCGTATTCGAGGAGCTTGTCCATGTGGGTGATCCGCTGGGTGGTCCAGGTGGCGGCAATGGGGTCCGATCGATCCAACGCGTCGTCGACGGTATTGAGGACGGCCCCGACGACCGGAGTGTGGGTGGTGTCGTAGATGGTCTGCCGGACCTGGTCGGCGATCCCGGAGTCGAGTGCAGCCTTGTGGAACAGTCGAGCCCCGGGCAGGGCCGCAGCGAAGCCCTGCGCCTCCTCGGTCTGCCCGCCTGCCATGAGCGTGCCGGTGAGCAGCGAGGTCCGGGAGTAGGTGGTGACCGACGGCAGCGTGGTTGCCGCCACGTGGAGGCCGCGGGCGCTCAGATCGAGTTGCTGCCAGACGGTGCCGTGTCGGTTGCGGAGGTCCTCTGAGAGGCCGTGGGCTGCCGCCATCGAGAGCCCGTCGACCACCAATACCAGCAGCGGCCGGCGCTTGCGCTCTTCGCCGGAAACCGGTCCGGACTTGTGGAGCGGCTCGATGACCTTGCCTATGACGTCTTCCACGAGCAGGGCCGAGCCAGCGGAGGCTCCGTCGGCGAGCCTGCTGGCGGCCAAGGCGCCGAAGGACCGGTCGATTCGCTTACGCGTGTCGAGCACGCGGTTGGTGACGTCGCGGGTGAGCGCATCGGGGTCCACGGTGGAGTGTCCAGCATCCGGTTTGGGGTCGGCGGAGAATCCCCTCCAGGCGGTGTTGACGGCCCGGTCCACCCAGCTCAATTCGGCGGCATAGTCGCGCATGGCTTGTTCGATGGTCGCGGTGCGCATCGACTCTTCGGCGTGGTCGGCTGCAGTGTGGTGCCATCTCAGCAACCGCAGGAGCGCGGCGGCGGTGTCGATGTCGCCGGAGTAGGCCCGCCCGGCGTCTACGTGTTGCCGCATGTCCTCCAGGGCGCGCAGTGCGGGACGGTCATCGCCCCCTGCCAAAACGGGAGCTAGGGTGCGGACGAACCGGTCCAGCCGGCGCTGGAAGCCGCCCGGAAGGATTGTGGATGCGGCGAGCAGGGGACTGTCGGAGGTGTCGTCGACGTGGTCGAGTAGCTGACTGGCCTCGGCGAGGGCCGCGGTCACCGGCTGGCCGTGGTCGAGCATCGACCGTATGGCGGTCGCCGCCCCTCGTCCCCAGTCACGTAAGGTTTCCTCGTCCTGAGGTTGCCCGGCGTGCTTGCGGAAGAGTGCACGTGGCACCGCGAGGTTCCGTCCGTCGGTGCTGCTGGCGCCCTGGCCCAAGGTTTCGGCCACGACTCCTGCTGGCAGGAGGGCTCCGGGCCCCCGCGCGGACCACAGGGCCCGGATGCTTGATCCGGTGAGGGTGAGCCCGCGACAGATCCACGTCAGGAGCGACTGGCGGGTGGGTTCGGACAGTTCGTCAGCGACGTGGTCCCAGGACTCGGTGGCCTCGGGGGTTGCACTCCAGGCGAGCAGGTCAGCGAGTCGGGTGTTCTCGGCCAATCCGAGCACGTGACGGGTGACTTCGGCATAGAGGTGATCTGCGGTGAGGACGGGCGTCGAGGTGGGTTCGAGCGACGCCCGGTGCGGGGAGAGCAGTGCGACGAGCCCACGTATGTCCTGCCGATTGCGGGGAACGCGACCGCCGGTCCGTGCGGCCGAGAACAACCCGAGGAGCGTGCGGGTGGGGTCGAGTTCGAGTGATCGGCCCACTGGTTTGAAGTGCTCTTTGACGCCGTGGGGGATGTCGTCGTCGCGGAGGTCGGTCAGGACCACCCGCCACGGCGTGTCCGGGTCGTTTCGGTGCCGGATGACGTCTCGGAGTTGGAGAACCGTCCTGCAGCAGTGAACGGGGACCATGAGGTCCTCGACCGAGATTGCGGTCGGGCCGTCCCAGCGCGGCTGGGCGTGGACGACGAGCAACCCTCTGCGGACGTTCTTGTCGCGGTAGAGACCAACGAGGAGGCCCCGTATGTCGTCCTCGGTCGCGGTGGCGGGTGACGACGACGAGGTGTGCACCTGCGACGCCATGCTCACGCTTGGTCCTCCTCAACCGCGATGTCGATGCGGTAGCGAACGTGCTCGCCATGAGCTTCTCGGAGCTCGTTCAGGGCGGTCTCCACTGCCGACGCCACGTGCGACCGTTGGGCCGAGAAGTGACGGCGGGTGCCACTGCCTCTGATCTCGATCTCCGTTGCCGAAACCGGCGGATTCGGCGGATCGGGATGCACCGGATCGTCTGGCGGATCAGGAACGACTGGCGGGGGAGGGTCGACTGGCGGGGAAGGATCAACCAATCCCACGACCTTGGTAATCCACGCTTGAGCGGCTTTCTCGAACTTGCCCACCGCGGTGGCCAAGTTGGTCACGAACTCGTGCTGGCCCACGCCGGTGGCGAGCCCGGACACGATCGTCTGAGCGTCCGCCCCCAACGCTCCGGGCCTTTCGCGTCCCGCGAGCAGGGTTTCAAGGCTCTGCCCCACGTTCCGTGCCACCGCGGCCACGTCAGCGGCGCTGGTGATGGACAGGCTCGCCTCTGTGGTTGTCGCGCCGAGGTACCGGTTGCCGGACTCCTCGGTGGCGGCCAAGGCTGCAACGAGTTCTCCGGGCCGGTCTTTCTTTGTCGCCAGAGTCCGGAGGAGTTCTGCCTGCCGGCGGGCAAGTGCGAGCCGGGCCCCATCCTCCGTCAGCTCCAGTCGCGCACTCAGCTTGGAGAGCTGTTGGACCAGGTCCTCGCTGCCCTGCTTGTGTTCGGCGGCGTAGCTCGCCACCTCGGTCGACAGGCGGGTGAGGTTGGTGGGGGACAGGTGGTGCCGCTCGGGCAGCCCGAACAGGTGCTGGGCAGCCCGAACGGCCCGGGTCCAGTCTTCCTGCGCGGGCAGGACGGGCTCGCGGAGCTGGTGGTGGAGCTGGATGTCCTTGAATGCGGGAGCCGCGATCGGCGCGTTGTGCAGGAACCAGCTCCGGTCTCGGGACTCGGCCCACGCAGCGGCGAGCAACACGAGACTCTCCTTGGTGAGCCCCGCGGTCTGCCGGAGCTTGTCGATCACCTGAGTGAGGTCCCCGACGGTGACGGTTCCGTGGGCGTCTGGGCCGAGTCCGCTGTCCTGCAGTCCCCGGTCGATCTGTCCCGCAAACGTAGAGAACTCCGAGCTGGGGAACACCAGGTGTGCCTCGTACACGTTGGCTACCCGCAGTCCTCCGAGTACCAGCGCCACGGAGCGGCGTACGGATTTGTCGAAGTTCGCCCGACCGTCCGCGTGGGAGTCGGACGCTCGGAGCGTGTCGAGTGCGCGACCGAAATCAGCCTGGGTGAGCGCGGTGGTGGTGTCGAACCGCGGGTGGTCGGGGTACCGCTGGTCGAAGGCCTGCTCGTAGAGGCGCCGTGCGGCTTCACCGAGGGTCGCGCCCACGGGTCGCTGCACGTCGACGGTGGTATCCATCGCACGGACGGGAGGTTGCCCTTCGGGGAAGGTCTCACCGCCGGTGACGCCGTACTTCTGTCGCAGGATGGCCGCGAGCTGCCCGGCGAGCTGGTCGCGCTGGGTGTACATGACTTGCCGCACCCGCTCGCGGTCACCCTCGGCGAGGTAGCTGGTGTAGCCACGCCACTTCTCCGGCTGAAGCACCCAGTCGATCGTGACGAGCCTGCCCAGGTCCTCCATCTGCTTGCGGTCGAGAAACGCGGGCAGCCAGGCGAGGCTGAACGCGTCGAGGCCGTCGGCGCGCATCCGGTCGAGGCGGGAGTGGTCATCGGTGACGCCGTACTTGTCGTCGTCATCGAGGGGGAGGTCCACGATCACCCGCAACGCCCCGGGCGCCACGGGGGAGACGAGGTGGTCGGGTACGGACTCGGGGTCTCGGACGTTGCCGAAGGCGATTTCGACGGTGCGGGTGGTTCCACGCCATACGATCTGCGTGCTGCGGGCGCCGTCCTGCTGAACCGGTACCGACTCGATTCCGAGTTCGTTGATCAGGATCGACCTCAGCCGCTCCCGGCGCCGCGGGTAGGTGTCTTCGGCCCGGGCGCGGTCGAGGATCTCGTCGAACGGCAGCTCTTCGAGGGTGATGGAGATGAGCGGGTCGGTGGTGTCGGTGCCCACGGTGATCTCGGGGACCGAGGTGTTCCATTCGCGTACCGCCTGCAGCGCCTGGGCGGGAGCATCGCTGGCCACCACGACGGTGAGCTCACCATGGTTGAGATGCGCGAGCCGGCTGGCGGTGAGTGCCTTGAGACCGGGCACCTCGGGCGCCAAAGCCGAGAGCAGCAGCGTCTTGGCCAGCCGCAGCCGGGCGCGAACACCGCGTGGTTGCTGCAGGTCGGGAACTGCCGGGTCCTGGTCGGGGAACTGCGCGAACACCGCAGGCCGGAGCTTGTCGTGCCACAGGGTACGCGCGGTCCGGAACCGCGCGGCCACTGCCTCGTCGGCGCCGCCGCGCTGGTTGCCTTCGATGATGTAGTCGAACACTTCACCGACGGGGATGACCTGGTCGATGGTCATGGTGTCGGCGAGGTCGACGAGCATCGTCTCCATTACCTTGAGCGCGGTTCGGTCACGCTGCATGGCGGAGGAGAGGTTGATGAGGGTGTCGATGAGGACGGGGCTGAACGGGTAGGTGAGCCGGAAGTCGTCTTCGCTGGAGCCGCGGTGCTGATCGTCGGTGTTGACCTTGTCCAGAAGGACCGGCTTGACGGCGGCCGACAGGTGCAGCCTGTCGAACGATTCCTGGAGTGCGGCTGCTGCTGAAGCATCCTTGGGTGAGAGGAGCCTGCGATGCGCGATCTGCGGAAGGTTGGCCGTCCCGAGGGTGATGGAGGAGAAGCGTCCTTCCTGGTGGGCGATGGACTTCTCGCGGATGCTGGCGGCTTCGCCGGCCTCGATGGAGGAGTCTTTCCATGCCTTGAGGTCGTGCTGGCGGGCGATGAAGCTCACCACGGGGATCGACATGCGTCCTTGCGCGGATTCGATGAATCCGGTGAGTTTCTGGATCTCCCGACCGAAGAAGTCGCGGTTGGAGAAGTGGAACGTCAGCCACAGGATGAGTTCGTCGAGCAGCAGCACCACGGCCTCGTAGCCGAGCCCTTTGGCGTGAGCCGAGATGGCGGCGAGACCGTCGGGTAGGTGCAGCCAGTCGGTGTTGGTGCTTGCCGAGGTGAACCAGGTCTGACTGAGTGCGGAGATGAGGTGGTCGCGGTCGATGCGGTCGGCCGCGGGGTGACGGGCGCGATCGTAGGTGGCGGTGTCCCAGGTGCGGGCGGGAGCGCCGCCGAGCGCTGCCAGGTCGAGGCCGCCAGGTGTCGACGACGACGAGGTGGTCCCGTCCGGTCCTGTGGTCGCTTGCGCGAGGGTCGCGAAGAATTGTTCGTCTCCGACGGTCGCCCGCATCTGTTCCGCGTTCTCCAGCAGCCCTTCGGCGCGGTGCAGAACTGGCGGGGTGGCGCCGGGGTGCAGCTCGGCCAGCTGCTCTAGATACCCGGTGAAGAGAGTGTCCTCGATGGAGTCGGAGCCGAGGAAGTGGAATGGCAAGGTGAGGATTGTCGAGTTCGTCGCACGGGGGTGGCGGGCGACGTGTTCTTGTAGCTCGGGGATCATCCGGGCTTGAGGGTTTCCGCTGAGCAAGGCCATGAGTACAGCCATGAAGTGCGATTTACCGGAGCCGAAGGAGCCCTTGAGGAAGGCTCCCTTGTTCTCTCCTTCGGCGATGGCGCTGTCGACCAGTGCGAGTGCGGCGTCGAAGGCGTCGGCGATAGAGGGGGTCACCACGTAGTCGGCGAGGGTGGCGCCCAATTCGTCGGCGGTAGTGGCCTCGGAGAGCTGGAGTACGAACGTCGAGGTACCCGAATGGTCGGGAATCGAGAAGATCTCCCGCAGGGAGGGGCTTGTGCCGGGTGCTGGGGCGCCGGGTGGGGTGAAGGCCATGGGTCTAGCTTTCCGTAACGGGTGCAGTAGCGGTTGATGCGGCGCGACTGCGGCCGCGGGTCGCTGGGGCGGGTCGCCAGTTGGCGAGGTCGTCGACGGCAACGCCCACGTTGTCGGCGAGGGTGGCCAGTTGGCCGTCAAGGTAGTCGGCCCAGTCCAGTCCGAGGGTGGCGTCCATACCGGAGTGCCACTGCCTGATCCAGGGCATGACCTCGGCCAGTCCAGCTACGAGCGGGACGAGTTGCTCGGTTGGGGTGTCGTCTTTGCGGTCGTCGTATAGCGACAGCAGCGCGATGCCTTGCTCTGCGTGGTCCCAGCCTGCCCACCCGAGCATCGGGGTGGGATCATCGGGCCCGGAGGCGTCGGGGTAGGAGATGAACCGTTCCTTGGGCACGTCGAGTTTGCCGCGCGCCTGCCAGTAGGACGACTTCCGGAAATCTGCCGAGGTGTACTTGGGAGGAACCGGCACCTCAGCAGTGGTGATCTCACCGCGGTCTTCAGCCCGCTGGGCGTCCCAAGTTTGCTGCCACGCAGCGAATTTACGCAGCCCGGAGTCTTTCAACCGCATCGCAGCCAGATGCGGTACCGCCTCGTCCTTCAACAGTTCGAGAAGGTTGGCCAACACTCCGGCTTGACGCTTGGTCGACCACAACTCCAACGCCCCGGCCACGCCCTCCAGCAGTGAATCGGTGTCTACTCGTGCGGCGAGCTGACGCACTGACTGCGGTTGCGGATACCCGTTGCCGGCCTTCCACAACTGCGGGTTCTCGAGCCGGTCCAGAATCCACGACGCCAGCGCCTGCCGGACCCGGTCCTGCCACGGGGTGGAGGACCACCGCCGCTTGTATTCGGGCCGTTCCAGTAACTCCAGCGACCGATCCTGCCCGATCATCTCAAGCCGACGCTCCACAACCGTTCGGTACTCCTCGGGCAGATGCTCAGGGATCTGAGTGATCGGGGTGGATCGATGCCGCTCAAACCACGCCGTTTCCACCTCACTTGCAGCCACTTTCCGGGCAAGAGCAATCTCAAATGCACGTTCACCCAGCGCAATGCCCGGAACTTCGCCTACTGGCAGCGACTCATCGGCCTCGGTGAACCCGTAGAGGTGGTACACCTGCCAATCGAGCTCTTCTTGCTCGGCGATCATCAGCGACCGGACGCGGTTCCACTCCGCCTCACCCCGAGCAAAAAGCTCCGCCGACGGCAGCTCGCGCTCCAACAACGCCGCCGGCTCGGTCGCCGCCAACTCCTGCGCAAGACCATCAATCCGCCGCGCACGGTCCACCACTGACCCTGCCGGGAGCGGATAATCTTTTAACGTCGCCCCAGTAAACTCATACCGATCTGCCCACGGATGGAGTCCTGCGCTTTTTGGATAAGAATTCTGTCGGAGCCAGAAGCACGCCGTCGACGAGTTCAGCACACCGAGGAGCTCGAGATGCTCGTCCTCACCAGCGCCCTCCGGCAACTTAATCACCGGTGCGGAACGATTGAACACCTTTCCGCCCCGGTCCAAAACAAAATGGTTATGCGTAGCAACAAACGCAAACGCTATCCCTAGTGGCACCGAAAATCGCTTAGGGAAAAACATTGAGTGATCGAACCATCGGAGCCCACGTTGTTCGAGCGTCTGCTCGAAGTCCACGCGTCGACTCAGGGTGGCTCGATTCCGCCAAAAGAACCTCTCAGTTGCCGGCTCGAGCCGGATGGGACGACCGGCCGAGTCATACGGGAAAACAGACAAGGTGTCGTAATTCAACGAGAAGTCACGAACGGTCTCGCCGGTTACAAGAGGAACAAGCTGATCCAAATGCAAGGTGTGTTCTGAATTAAGAGTCACGAAGAATGCAGGATCAGAGCCCGTGTGAGTCGTTCTACCCACCACAGCTTCACAATCTGACAATGCGTTCGCCTTGGCACGGTCGATACGCGACGCGACTTCCGGGGCGGCCCCACCCTGCAACGACCACGGATGGTTGGTCAACCCCTGCCGCTCTAGGCTGGCAACGCTGATCCACTGATTTTCGTATCCCGGAGTGTCGATGTGTTCAACGATGCTTCGCCAGACGAGACCCTGCGCGGCGTCGTCAGGTGCGCCTGGTTCGCCTTGAATTCCCAGTACTGCGCGGACAGAGTCTGCTTGCGGTGGGCGGTTACGCGACACCAGCGTGACCGTGGGCGTGCCGTGACCAGGTATGTAGGCGCCGGAGGTGTCGATCACCTCGAGAAGGTCCTTCCGCGGCAAGAACTCTTCGATGAGAGGGACGCCGAATTCGCGCGCCATGAACGAATTGGAGGTAATTTGTCCGATCCATCCCGCACGCGACTTGTCCATCGTTCCGGATTTGGCGAGGGCGTGGAACTGCTCCATGAACGGCACTGTGAGTGCGTAGGTGCCCTTACAGTAGCTGTACAACTCGCGGTAGCGCTGGTTAAGCGCCTTGTCCTTGACCGTGATGTATGGAGGATTGCCCACCACCACGTCGTACTGATCCCGCGCCAAAACTCGCCGCAGCGCCTCAACGTCCTCCGTTGTCAGCTGTGCCCCGCTGGCGACCGCGTCCGGGTCGAAAGAGATGCCGTACTCAAGACCGGACTGGCCAGCCGAGTCCTCGCTCCAGAGCAACGAGTCGCCTGCGTGAACGTTCAAAGGCAACTGGGGTGCATCCAACAGGCTCGACATGCCCATCGCCTGAAGCGCCGCCACCACCAACCGGAACCGGGCGATAGCAACAGCAAACGGGTTGATATCCACCCCGTGAATCGACTCTAAAGCGAGCCGGGCATGCTCTGCCGGATCAAGTCCCGGCTCATTCTGTCGCCAATAGTCCAGCAATCGGCCAAACGCCCCGAGCAGGAAGTGGCCCGAACCGCACGTCGGGTCAATGACCTTAAAATCCACCGCCGCAGTGCGCCCATCATCCTCAATCCGGGGACGGCGAGGACGACGCTCCCCAACGCCGGCGTCAACGTCCGATCGAGAATGAACTCCTCCACGAACTCCGGCGTCTGCAACAACGCGTACTTCTTCTTCGCGTACTCAGACAAATCCTGATACATATCGCCAAGAAATCGCGTATCGAGCTGCGGATCGTGCAACGCCCATACCGTCGCATTCTCCGCGTCAGCCTGACGCCAGAATTCCACCAACCGCTGCGCAGCCTGATCACTCGGCTCAGCAATATGGATCGCCGCGTGCTGACCCACCAGTGACGCAGCAGCAGGAGAACGCTCAAGCTGCGCAAACGCATACCTCAGATACCCGCGGAACCCCTGATCAAGGTTCTGCGAAAAGAACCGCTCCTGCTCATCCACCGCCCGGGCCCGCCCATCAGCATCGGCGCCGCTGATCCACCGCTTATGTCGCCCCAGCAGGTCGTTGTCCTCACAAAAACGCACAAACACGCTCGTGAGCACCCACCCCACCGCAGCCTGCGTGAGCTGATCCTCCACCCAATCCGTCCACGTAGCACCAGTGCGCTGTGCCTCCACCAACCCGGCATGCCGCGCCCGCCACACAGCAGCCCGGTCGGCGTCGTCCTCCAACCGCTCACGCATATCCTCAACCAAGTCACGCACCACCGGCTGCAACACCTGCGTCAACGTCGAATCCTGAGCCTTCCGCCCACCCCGCGCACGACCAGCCATGCGGCACATCCTTTCCTTGAGGGCGGCTCCGGAAACCGGGCCATCCGGACGATCTTGAGAAGTGATAAACGGCTAGACGCTGACGAGCTGCGAATCACTGGTGATCGGCAACTGTCGCCCCTCCACCTGATCCGGCTGCCCCGGGGCATCCGTGGGGCGGCTGGTGATCAGCACCACCGGCCGCTGGGGTGGGGCGGAAAGGTTGGTCCACCGTGAGAGCTGATCGAGTTGCGAATACCCCGCCAGCAGCGATGCCTCCGTGAGGACCACCACGGGGTCGGGCAACGCATCCACCTCGTCAAGGACCGACCGAACATGGGTTTCCATCACCGGCCGCAGCTGGTCCGGGCCGAGTTGCAGGACCTCATCGCGTTTGCTTTCCTGCCCGCTCGCGATGAGCGCTTCATCGAGCCTGCCCAGCACCTTGTCGGACAGGTCCACCACCTGACCTCCGACGTGCATGGCGAGCTGGTCTGCGATCTCGTCACTGTGCCCGTATGGCACCGACACGGAGACGAAACCTGCTCCGGTTAGCGCCCTGCTCAGCTGCTCCATCACGGGATCCTCGCCGGCGCCGACCCGTGTCCGGTGCGAGGACGGGGTTCGGGTAAGAACTGCGCTCAGACCAGCCGGCGTGTCCGAGAAGTACCGGAAGACTCGGCGTGCCGAGTCGTACGCCATGCCCGGCATTGCCTCCGACAGCACCGCTTCCACATCGTCGCGCCGAGGTGCGCGACTGGCAAGCTGCGGGAACCTGGCCCGGATCGAGTCGGAGAGGAGCTCAAGAGAGAACTCTCGTGCAGCCTGGGGCAGCGTCAGGCTGATGAGGTCTCGTACTTCAATGTGGGTCGAGTACAGTTCCCCGGCCGTGTTGATCGACATATCCGGGTCACCAGCGACGGCGAGTTCCCGAAGCGTCTCGATCCCAACTCGTTCCCGGGAAACCGCGAGTTTGCTCAGCACGCTTGTGGCGACTGAACCCAGTTCCTGATCGACCAGCTCGGGGGAGACCACTTGGACCCCTGGCTCCTGCAGCAGGTCTCGCGCGGCCTGGTGCACCTCGGAGGCGAGCGGTTTGGCCCATTCCGGGTGCA
Source organism: Dietzia sp. HMSC21D01 (assembly GCF_001815995.1). Taxonomy (NCBI): domain Bacteria; kingdom Bacillati; phylum Actinomycetota; class Actinomycetes; order Mycobacteriales; family Dietziaceae; genus Dietzia; species Dietzia sp. HMSC21D01. The sequence goes on from NZ_KV824052.1 coordinate 21,909, forward strand.
GCGTCATGCCGATGACGTGACCTATCCGGCCGCGCCGGATCAGCTCGACTCCCGAGCCGGCCCCATCGGCGGCGCGGTGCAGACCGAGATCGAACATGCGCAAGATGCCCAGCCGAAGTCGCTCGAAATCGTCGCGACTACGACTGGGGTCGGAGCCCAGGAGCTGCTCCAGAGCGGCGGCGAGCTGACGGATACTGGCGACCCCACCCCGCCGAACAATCTCGCTGTGGGTGGCTCCGCGAATCGCTTCGAATGAGTCCCGGAGAAGGGGAGAGGACTTCCACAAGTCCGGGAACTTGCCGGTGATCTGCGGGATCCGGCCCTGCGTCACCCGCAATGTCTCCGCGAACGCCGACATCGCCTGGAAGGGATCTGCTGGTGAGCCATCTGCGAGTCCGAGGATCGCTCGGACCAGCTTGTAGTCGGATGTGCGGGAGCTTCCCGATTGCGCCAGCAACTCGTCGGCAAGCTGCCCCATCCCCGGGAGCGCGACGGTCGTGGCGGTCAGTGTGTCACCACTTCGCGTAGTGACGTCCCTGCCGATAACCGTCGCCCCACTGGATTCAGTAGTGGGGGAGGTCTGGCGAGGCGAACGCTCTTGATCGCCGCCGTACAGGGAAGTCGCCGTAGCGAGCGCGTCACGGAACTCCTCTGCGGAGCCGTAGCGGCTGCGCACGTCGCCGTCGAGGAGCCGGTGGAAGATCGCCGTCATGGCGTCCACGACCTCGTCGCTCCACTCGGCGGGGAAGGTGTCCTGGTCGATGGCCACCCGGCCGTCCGTCAGGGACGGGTCCGTGAGTCCGTCCCCATACGTCGGGGTACTCCCCGTGGCCATCTCGAAGAGCACCACTCCCGCGGCGTACCGCTCGGCCGCCGAGTCCGCGGTGCGACGCCCGTGGCGGCCAAGGAACGGATCTCTGTACGCGCCCGTCCCCACTTCGGTGTGGTGCAGGGACTCGCGGGAGGCGGAGAAGTCGAACAACGCCAGGTGCGCGTTCTTGCCCGGCCGTCGTATTCCGAGGTTGGAGGGCTTGATGTCCCGGTGGGCCACGCCCGCCGCCTCCAGGGCCACGAGCATGTCCGCCAGATTGGCGGCGAACTTCCAGAACCTGCTCTGGGCGACCGGACCCAACTGGAGTGCGCCGGCCAGGGTGACTGTGCCGCAGCTGGACAGCACCAGGCAGGTGCGGTTGTTGTGGACCACCATGGGATCTGCCAATAGCGACACGAACAGCTTCGAGTACTTGGCTGGCAGTCCCTTGGCCAGCGAGCGCAGTACCTCGGCTTCGCCGCGCAAACGGGCGGCTGCCTGGTCGTCACGCCCCACCTTGAGCACCTTCGGGGGACCGTCCGGGTCGTCCGTGTCCTCGACCAAGATTCCCAGTGCCGTCGAGCCGGAGCCAAGGACCTGCTTCACCACAAACCGGTCGGCGATCTTGCCGTCGATCATCGGCGCCGCAGCATCCATCTGTGGGCTCGATGCGCGGGTGTCGTCCTGGCCCGCTGCCGAGTCCCACTTCTCGACGAACACGCGCACAGGAGTGTCTCCGGGCGTCGCGCTGGTAGGCAGGAAACTCTTGATCCGATCAGAGACCACGGGCGCGGTGGCCGTCTTGACCAGATCTCGAAGGTGTTGGTCGAATTCGTTGGTCACCGCGGTCACGTCCAGACCCCGGTCGCGCTCGAGGCGATCGAGCAGGTCTGATCGGTCGGAGGCCGGATCCGCGCCGGTGAGAACGTAGTACGCCACCGCGCCTAGCGAGAACAAGTCAGCAGCGAGCCGGTCCGGCGTGTGCATCCCCGAGGCCTCGGGTGCCTGAAAGACCGCTGTTGCGTCGTCGACGCTGACGCTGGTCACAGCCGACCCCGTGGCCCCCAGGACCGTGCCGGACGCTTCGGTCGTCCCGGCCCGTGACCAGCCGTCGACCTTGACCTCGATCCGCCCGGGGCGGTCCACCGGAAGGGACGACACACGCTCCACGTTGAGCAGGACTGTGGCGGGGTCCAACCCGCGGTGAACCACCTGATGCTGATGCGCATACAGCACGGCGCTGGCCACCTGGTGGACGATCTCGGCCCGCTCGGCAGCAGACAGTCGGGCACCCGGCAGAGCGACGTCCAGCGGCTGGTATTCCGGTAGCGCCGGGTAGACGACGACTTCCTCGGAAGTACCCCGAAGGGTCTCCATGCTCCGCGGGGAGACGATGTGCTGATGGTTCAGCCCCGCGAGCAACTCGTACTCGCGGCGCAGGTTCTTGCGCATGCTCAGCCGCTGGCCCTCGTGAGCAACCGAATCCAGGTTGAGCACTCGTGCCCGGATCGGGTCGCCGGTCTCCTTGTGTTCGCCGTCCCACTCGTGGAAGCGGGGATCGGGGGAGTCCAACCGGTCGTGCAGGAGGAAGGACCCGGCGTACTGATCGCGTACCGCGATTCCAGCGATCGACTGCATGGCCACCGCGATGACCAGTTCCTGCAGCTCGTTGATGCGACTGCCGCCGGAGGGTTCTTGGATCCGCTCACTGATCGGGGGCAGGCCGGTGTCGAGGGTCTCGAAGGGGAAATCGGCGGGGTCCACGCCAAAGATGTTGTGCGCCTTACCGGGGGGCAAGGACGATTGTATGGCCGGGTTGTGGAGGAACACCGCTTCCTGGATCCACGGGATCCTGCCGAACTTCGCCGCCGCCTCGCGGACCATTGGTGTGTTCTCCGGGTCCCGGGCGATCTTGGAGATCTCCTCCTCGAGCCGAGATTTGAAGCGCTGGGCCTTGCGACGGGTGGTGACCATGGGGGAGCGCATGCGATCCACCCGACCGCGGCGTTCGGTCACCCACAGGTGCTCATCCCCGCCGAGCCGGCCGTGGTATGACTTCAGCTCCAGCAGATGGATACGAGATTGGCCCACCACGAGTGCGTCCACCTCGTGCCATTGCCCATGAGAGTCCTGGAACTCAAAATTGGCCCACACGCGGTACGGGGACGAGTCCGGAACCGCGCCTGCCAGTAGTGCCAGCCCCTGCTTTTCATGGTCGAAAGCCGACCGGGAAACCTCGGTCCAACGCTTGCTGTCTTGCCGCACCGTTGACCGACCTCCTGATAGTGCCTGTGACTAAAGAAACCCTAGTGCACTACTCCGACAGCCGCGCCGACGGACGCACAAGCCGTTCACATCAGTCTCACTGAGACGCACTCGGGAGGGTGTCGGCAGGTCTACGGTGGAAGGTGTCGTCGGTGCACGACAGTCCGGGGCACCGTCGGCATATCGCCGGAGGAGGACAGGTCATGGACACCAGGCCAGTAGTCGTCGGAGTCGACGGCGGAGCGGATTCGCTACGGGCCCTGAAGTGGGCAGCCGAGTACGCGGCAGCGCTCGACGCGCCACTGATCGCCCTGACCGCGTATCAATTGCCAGCGGTCTACGGCCCGTATGCGATGGCCGGCTGGGAAGACTCCTCCGAGTTAGAGAGCAGCGCGCGCGAGATGCTGGCGGAAGCGGTGCGCAACGCCCTGGGGGATGACGCCTCGTACAAGCCGGCCGTCCTGCAGGGCCACGCGGCCGAAGCGTTGATCGCTGCATCCGGGGACGCCCGGCTCGTGGTGATCGGTAGCCGCGGACGAGGCGGGTTCACCGGGATGCTGCTCGGCTCGGTCAGTCAGCACGTCGTGGCGCACGCGCACTGCCCCGTGGTCGTCCTGCCGCATTCGAGCCACGAGGCCAACTAGCGGCGCCGCCCGTCGGGGTGCGTCACACGCAGCATCCAGGCCGACCGAGTCGAGCGTCACACAGGAGACCCTTACCTGCGGCGATTCCGCGTTGACCTGAGACAATTCGCCTTATGGACACTGTCATCCAGATCATCCTCATCCTGCACTTCATCGGTCTCGCCGGGATCATCGGTGGCTGGCTCGCCACCATCAAGGCGCCTTACATGGCGAAGGGCATCCTGCACGGCGCGATCCTCCAGGTGGTGACCGGACTGCTGCTCGTGGGCCTGCGCGAGATGCAGGACGCTGACCTCAACCACATGAAGATCGGTATCAAGCTGCTGGTCGCGATCGTCATCCTCGTCGTCGCGATCATCGGCGTCCGCAAGGAGGCCAAGGCCCAGGGCAGCACCGCGACCCTGACCCACGTCGCCGGTGTCCTGGGCATCGTCAACGTCGCGGTCGCGGTCCTCGTCTGAGGCATCGCCCCGTATGCGGACCGCGCCCCCCGATCTCGAGTCGGGGGGCGCTTGTCGTATGGGCCGCTCACACTGGGATTAAGACCGCAACCCGGAGTGGAGGGCGAGTAGATGGATGACGCGACCCGCGATGTCCCTGGTGCACGAGTGGCCGCGCCGGAGCTCGAGGACAAGGCGGATGTGCTGGCGGATGTCGCCGATGCGATCGAGACCGTTGGGCTTGACGAAGGCAGTCGGATACTCGGCCTCCGCTACCCGTTCGTGCCCGTGGAGAAGACGTCCCGGAGTTACACGGAACGGAGGTCATTGCGTCTCTTCTACCGCGACGGGTTCGTCGACCGCTACAGCGGGACGCGTCTGGTCAACCCCGGGGCGCTACGGCTGCTCTCCGTACTGCTTCCGGAGGACTTCCCCGCGGATCCGAACTGGGCGATGTCGCGATCGCACTTCGCGTTCTGGGAGCTGTTCCCGACCATCGACCACCTGCAGCCGGTGTCCCGTGGGGGAGAGGACACCGAGGCGAACTGGGTGACGACATCTATGCTGCGCAACTCTGCCAAAGCGCACTGGACGCTCACCGAACTGGGATGGGGACTCCATCCCCCGGGCGATCACGCCCAGTGGGACGGGTTGACCGACTGGTTCGTGCGGTACCTCCGGGCGAATCCCGCTCCTATCGCGGTGCCGTACATCGGTCGGTGGTTCCGGGCGTCTGCCGAGATTCAGGCGAAGTTCGCCTGAATCACTCCATCACCGTCACTCCATCACCGCCGCGAGGTAGGCGCGGACCAGGCGGCCGCCCACGCCTGCGGGCAGCCGTTCTATCGCCGCGAGCAGCGGCGCCATTCCGCCACCGCCTCCCTCGGTCCCGGCCTCGTCCGCGTCGAGGACACCACCCACGAGCGCATGCACCTCATCTTCTGGCAGGGCGAGCAGGTCGGCGGGGGAGAGGGTCCCTGTCTCCAGCGCGTCGAGCACGTCGGCGAACCCCGTTGGAGGAACTGGATCAAGCTGCCCGCGGACCTCGTCTGCGGCCTCAAACGCCACGCGGAGGATCTCCTCGACGAGCCGTTCGGTCACCGGGGTGATGGTGAGGTGGGACGACGACGACAAGGTCCCCCGCTCCTGGCGGTAGGCGGGCTGCGCCTGGACGGCGATGCCCCTCCGGGCGCAGGCATCCGCCCAGAGGTGCGGGTGAACGCGCCGGCCGTCTCCGGCGGACTCGTCGGCGACGACCGCCAGCAGTGGGCCGGGATCGCGGTCGAGGACTCGTAGCCCCTCGATGCCGGACAACCCGTCGACCAACCGATCGGTCGCCCGGGCGGTCCGGGCGACCAGTTCACGCTGCCCGCCGTCGCCGAGCGCCTCGAGCACCGTCCACGCCGCCGCGGCGGGTTCGAGCGGTTTGGATCCGGCGAGCGTCGGGTTGACCACCGGGTAGCCGGGCCAGTCGACGGTGGCGAACCATGCCGCCCGGTGGCGTTCGCGGCCCCGGCTGAGCAGCACCGACGTGCCCTTTGGTGCGAAACCGTACTTGTGTACGTCCGCCGAGATGCTCGTGACGCGCGGGATGCGCATGTCCCACCGCTCGGCTCCGTCCGGCTCGGCCGACTCGGGCTGCCCGGTCGACTCGGACTGCCCGGTCGACTCGGACTGTCCAGTCCTCTCGGTCGAGGGCCAGTACGGCAACACGAGCCCGCCGAGGCAGGCGTCGACGTGCAGCCCGATCCGCGGGTCGTGGTGTGCCTCGAGCCCGGCGGCGATCTCGGCCACGGGGTCGATCACCCCGTTCGGATAGGCCGGGGCCGAGCAGACGACCAGCACGGTGCGCTCGTCGACCGCGGCGAGCAGCTCCTCCGCGGTGACCCTCCCCGTGGCCGGGTCGACCTCGACGCCGACGAAGCGCAGCCCCAGCAGGTGGGCGGCCTTGCGGAACGCGGCGTGCGCGGTGACGGGAGCGACGATCGTCCCACCGCTGCCGGGCTCGCGGCCGGAGACCTCGCGGGCGGCGAGACAGGCGAGGATGCAGCTCTCGGTCCCGCCGGAGGTGACGCTGCCGAAAACCTCACCGGGCGCGCCACCGAGGATCGCGCGGACGCGATCGACGATCCCGCCGTGGATCTCGGCGACCGAGGCGAACACCGTGGGATCGAGGCCGTTGACCCCGTGCGCCAGCCGGGCGGCGCGGCTCGCCAGCTCGTCGAGCTCCTCCAGCCCGGAGTCGTAGACATAACTGAGGACCCGCCCACCGGTCGTGGGTGGATCCTGCGCCCGCAGCGCGGCCAGTCGCGCCAGGGCGTGCTCCCCGCGGTCGGCGATCTCGAGGGCCAGGGGGTCGGGGGTCATGCGCGCTCCGTCCATCGGGGATAAGACCTGCCGAGGGTCCGGATCAGCAGCAGGCTCGTCGCCGCGAGGACGGCGGGGACCAGGGAGAACGCCAGGACGATCGCCCAGTGCGCCGACCCGGGCTGATCGGCCACCCCGCCGGACCGGAAACCCCCGACCGCCAGCAGGGCGAGGACGACCACCGGCCCCAACGCCATCGCGCCCGTCTCGGAGGCCGTCCACAGGCCGCTCATGGCGCCACTTCGTCGTCGTCCCCCCAAGGTGCGGTCCAGGTCGGTGCAGTCGGGCAGCATCGACATCGGTAGCGCCTGCATGCCCGCGTACGCGACGCCCGCCAACGCCACCGGCACGTGCACCCACCCACCGGGCACGAACCCGGCCGGGACGAGCAGGAGGGTGGCGAGCGTGAACAGGGCCGTCGCCGCGGCGAGAGCCGGCACCTTGCCCCGCGCGTGGGCGAGCCGCGCCCACAGCGGCATCACCAGCAACGCCGGCCCCACGAGGGCCAGGAACAGGCCCGTCAGCGCGGTCTCGTCGCCCAGCACGTACGTCGCCACGTACTGACCGCCCGCGAGCATCACCGCCGTGGCCACCGCCTGCAGACAGAACACCACCATCAGCAGCCGGAACGGCCGCGTCGTCCGCAGCGCGTCGAGGCCGTCGCGGTACTCGTGGGCGAGGCCGCCCGCGGGCGCGTCGGCGCGCATGATCGTGCGGCGGCCGGCCACGAACGTCGACCACAGCATCCCCACCAGCATCAACGCGGCCACGCCCGCGGCCATCACCACGTACCCGGTCGCCCCGCCGCCGGCCGCGTCCCGCAGCGCCGGGCCGCCACCGCCGGTGAGCAGGATCGCCGCGGCGAGCACCGCCACCCGCCACGCCAGCACCGTCACGCGGGCGGCGGCGTCCTCGGTGAGCTCGGCCGGCAGCGCGAGGTACGGCACCTGGAAACACGAGTAGGCGAGCGAGGCCAGCAGGAAGAAGCCCATCACCCACACGCCCGCCGCGCCCGTGCTCCACCCGGTGGGAGCCGAGAACGTCGCCACGAACAGCAGCGGCAGGGCCAGCGCCCCGAACAGCATCAGGCCCGTGCGGTAGCCGGTGCGGTGCGACGCGCGGTCGGAGATCGCCCCGATGAGGGGATAGGCGAGCACGTCGACGACCTTGGGCACCAGCACGAGCACCGTCGCCACCGCCGCGGCGACCCCGATCGAGTCGGTGAGGTAGTACGCCAGCACCAGCCCGGGCAGCGTACCGAACGCACCCGTGCCCAGGCTGCCCGCGGCGTACGAGGCCAGGACCGGGGCCGTGGTGGCGCGGTCGCGCTCCGCCCGGTCAGGCGCGTCGGCCGCGTCGGTGGTGGTCATGGACCGACTCTAGGACCCGCCGCGCCCGTTCCGCCGGACTTCGACGGCGGATCCGGTGCGGGTTCAGCCGCGCCAGTCGAAGACGTCTGGGTCCGGGCCCGAGCGGGTGCCGTTGTGCAGCGCCGAGACCGAGGCCATCTGCTCGTCGGTCAGCTCGAAGTCGAACAGCTCGAGGTTCTCCCGCATCCGAGCGGGGCTGGAGGACTTGGGGAACACGATGTCCCCGCGCTGCAGGACCCACCGCAGCACCACCTGGGAGACGGTGCGCCCGACCTGCTCGGCCAGGGCCGTGAGCTGCGGGTCACCGAAGACCGATCCCTGGGCGAGCGGGCTCCACGCCTCAACGGCGATCCCGCGCTCGACACACGCGGCGCGGAGCTCGTCGTTGACGAAGTAGGGGTTCGATTCGATCTGGTTGACCGTCGGGGTGCTCAGCCCGGCATCGGCGAGACGGGCGAGGTTCGCCTCCGTGAAGTTGGAGACGCCGATCGAGTCGACGGGCAGGTCGGAGCGGATCTCCTCCATGGCCTCCCAGACCCGCGCGACATCGTCGTGCATGGCCAGCGGCCAGTGGACGAGGTACAGGTCGATCCGGCCGCCGAGCGCCTCGAGCGACCGCTCGGTGGCCTCACGGGCGGCCGTGCGCTCGTGGAAGGTGTTGTTGAGCTTGGTCGTGATCCAGAACTGCTCGCGCGGGATCCCGGAGGCGGCCACCGCCCGGCCCACGCCCTCCTCGTTGCCGTACATCTGCGCGGTGTCGAGGTGCCGGTACCCGACCTCGATGGCGTCGGTGACCACCTTCTCGGTGTCCGCGGGCGGGACCTGGAACGTGCCGAACCCGAGTTGCGGGATCGACCGCCCGTCGTTCAGTTCGATCGTCGGGACGTACGTCTGGGGTGTGCTCATGCGCTACAACGTACGCCCCGGCGCGCGGTGTCACCCCTGACCGGTGCGCAGCGACGCCTCCACGAGGTCCAGCATCTCGCTGACGTGCTCGGTGCCGCGGCCGGTGGCCAGGTGCGTGATGAGTCCGTCGAGGATGATGTCGAGGTAGACGCGCAGAACGTCGGCCGGGATGTCAGTGCGCATCCGACCGGAGGCCTTCTGCTCGCGGAGTCGAGCGACGATCGCCGCGTCCACCTCCGCCTGCCGGTCCGTCCACCGTTCCCGGAACTCCGGGTCCGTCCGGATCCGGCGGGCGATCTCCAGCCGCGTGCCGAGCCAGGAGAACTCCTGGGGGTCGGCGAGGATCTCCCGCATGACCTGAACGAGGCCCTGCTCGGCGACGGTCGCGGCCATCGCCGCGGCGTCGTCGTGGGCCAGGGCGAGGAAGAGGGCGTCCTTGTCGTCGAAGTGGTGGAAGATGGCGCCGCGGCTCATGCCGGTGGCCTCCTCCAGCCGGCGCACCGTGGCCCCCTCGAACCCGTACTCGGCAAAACACTCTCGGGCGCCGGACAGGATCTGCCGGCGGCGGGCGTCCATGTGGTCCTGGCTGACCCTGGGCATCTCACAACCTTTCTCGCGGATACACCGCGGCGGTGCGCAGTTCCTCGCCCGATTCAGGGAGTACCGCGCACCGCCGACGATGTGTGAGGGGATCAGCCCTTGATCATGTTGCGCAGCACGTACTGCAGGATGCCGCCGTTGCGGTAGTAGTCCGCCTCGCCGGGGGTGTCGATGCGCACGGTGGCATCGAACTCGACGGTGGAGCCGTCCTCCTTGGTCGCGGTGACCTTGACCGTCTTGGGCGTGGTGCCGTTGTTCAGCTCCTCGATGCCCGTGATGTCGAAGGTCTCCGTGCCGTCCAGACCGAGGGTCTCGTGGGACTCGCCCTCGGGGAACTGCAGCGGGATGACACCCATGCCGATGAGGTTGGAGCGGTGGATGCGCTCGAACGACTCGGTGATCACGGCGCGGACGCCGAGCAGGCGGGTGCCCTTGGCGGCCCAGTCACGCGAGGAGCCGGTGCCGTACTCCTTGCCGCCGAGCACGACCAGGGGGATGTCCTTCTCGGCGTAGTTCTGCGCGGCGTCGTAGATGAACGCCTGCGGCGCACCCTCCTGGGTGAAGTCGCGGGTGTAACCGCCCGTCACGCCGTCAAGCAGCTGGTTCTGCAGACGGATGTTGGCGAAGGTGCCGCGGATCATGACCTCGTGGTTGCCGCGGCGGGAACCGAAGGAGTTGTAGTCCTTGCGCTCCACACCGTTGGCGTCGAGGTACTGCGCCGCCGGGGTGCCCGGCTTGATGGTCGAGGCCGGCGAGATGTGGTCGGTGGTGACCGAGTCGCCGAGCTTGGCCAGGACGCGGGCGCCCTTGATGTCCTTGACGGGCTCCGGCTCCATCTCCATGCCGTCGAAGTACGGGGCCTTGCGAACGTAGGTCGACTTCTCGTCCCACTCGAAGGTCTTGCCGTCGGGGGTGTCGAGGCCGCGCCAGCGCTCGTCACCGGCGAACACGTCGGCGTACTTGGACTTGTACTCGTTCGACGAGATGGAGGCCTTGATGGTCTCCTCGATCTCCTCGGAGGTGGGCCAGATGTCCTTGAGGAACACGTCGTTGCCGTCGTGGTCCTTGCCCAGCGAGTCGCTGGAGAAGTCGAAGTCCATCGTGCCGGCGATCGCGTACGCGATGACCAGGGGCGGGGACGCCAGGTAGTTCATCTTGACGTCCTGGTTGATCCGGCCCTCGAAGTTGCGGTTGCCGGACAGGACGGCGGTCGCGGTGAGGTCGTTCTCCTGGATCGCGTTGGAGATCTCCTCCGGCAGCGGGCCGGAGTTACCGATGCAGGTGGTGCAGCCGTAGCCCACGAGGTGGAAGCCGAGGGCCTCCAGGTCCGGCCACAGGCCGGCGCGCTCGTAGTACTCGGTGACGACCTGCGAGCCCGGGGCCATCGAGGTCTTGACCCACGGCTTGGCGGTCAGGCCCTTCTCGTGGGCCTTACGGGCGAGCAGGCCCGCGCCGATCATGACCGACGGGTTGGACGTGTTGGTGCACGAGGTGATCGACGCGATCGAGACGATGCCGTGGTCGAGCACCATCTCCCGGCCCTCGACGGTGACCTCGACCGGCTTGGAGGGCCGGCCCTCGGCGCCGGCGGAGGCGTCGGCGCGGACCGAGCCCTCCTCGGCGTGGACGAGGGTCGCGCCCTCGGCGGGGGCGTCGCCGTACTGCGTGGACCCCTTCCGGGTGTCCTCGAGGGTGGTGGCGTCGTCACCGACGTAGTTGTGGATGTCCTTGCGGAACGCGCTCTTGGAGTCGGACAGCTCGATGCGGTCCTGCGGGCGCTTGGGGCCGGCGATCGACGGGACGACATCGCCGAGGTCCAGCTCGAGGTACTCGGAGAACTCGGGCTCGGCCGCCTCCGGGTCGAGCCACATGCCCTGCTCCTTGGCGTAGGCCTCGACCAGCGCGAGCTGCGCCTCGTCGCGACCGGTCAGGCGCAGGTAGTCGATGGTCTCGCCGTCGATCGGGAACATGGCGCAGGTGGAGCCGAACTCCGGGCTCATGTTGCCGATGGTGGCGCGGTTGGCCAGCGGCACGGCGGCGACGCCGGCGCCGTAGAACTCGACGAACTTGCCGACGACGCCGTGCTTGCGCAGCATCTCCGTGATCGTGAGCACGACGTCGGTCGCGGTGACGCCCGGCTTGATCGAGCCAGTGAGCTTGAAGCCCACGACGCGCGGGATGAGCATCGAGATCGGCTGGCCGAGCATCGCGGCCTCGGCCTCGATGCCGCCGACGCCCCAGCCCAGGACGCCGAGGCCGTTCTCCATGGTGGTGTGGGAGTCGGTGCCGACGCAGGTGTCGGGGTAGGCGACGCCGTCGCGGACCATCACCGTGCGCGCGAGGTACTCGATGTTGACCTGGTGGACGATGCCGGTGCCCGGGGGGACGACCTTGAAGTCGTCGAACGCGCCCTGGCCCCAGCGGAGGAACTGGTAGCGCTCCTCGTTGCGCTGGTACTCGATCTCGACGTTCTTGTCGAACGAGCTGTGGTCACCGAACGACTCGATGATGACGGAGTGGTCGATGACCATCTCGGCGGGGGCGAGGGGGTTGACCTTGTCCGGGTCGCCGCCGAGCTTCTCGACGGCCTCGCGCATCGTGGCGAGGTCGACGATGCAGGGCACGCCGGTGAAGTCCTGCATGATCACGCGGGCGGGCGTGAACTGGATCTCGGTGTCCGGGTCGGCGTTGGGATCCCAGTTCGCCAGGGCGTCGATGTGCGCCTTGGTGACGTTCTTGCCGTCCTCGGTGCGCAGGAGGTTCTCGGTGAGGACCTTGAGGGAGTAAGGGAGCTTCTCCGCTCCCGGGACCGCCGACAGGCGGTAGATGTCGTAGGCCTCGTCGCCGACCTCAAGGGTCCCCTTGGCGCCGAAGCTGTCAATGCTTGCTGTCACGTCAGCTCCACTCGTGGTGTCTATGTCGATTCGTCATCCCACCCGGAGCCGTCACCTCGAGTGTGTCGGGCGGCGGCGCCGGGGCGGACACACGGTCCATTGTGGACCCTGCCATCCGTCTGCGGCCCCCAATTTACCAGTACGGACGTTCTGTATAAACTCGGCGCGCCCGAACGTGGGAACGGCACTGCGGTTGTCGCGCCGTCGGCGCGTGGGTTCGGTGCGACGACGACGAGATGGCACCATATCGGGCGTGGACAACCCCGACGATGCCGTGATGACGCTCGCCCGCGAGGCCGGGCCGATCCCGTCGTTGGGCGAGAACGAGGTACCGCAATGGCTGGACTTCCCGGCGGTCGTGGCGGATCTCGCCGACGACGGGGTGTCGGCCCCGGAGCCCTTCGTCGAGGGTCTGCGGACGGTGGTCGAGGAGGCGGCGGATCGCGGCCTCGACCTCAAGGTCGTCTACACGGAGGCCCCCGCGGCGGTCTACACGGACGCGCGCGACGTGGCGACGTTCCTCAACGAGGAGTACGAGGGCACGATCCTCGTCCGCACACCCGCCTTCATCGGCAGCTCCAGCGACACGATCCCGAGGCACCAGCTCGAAGCCGGCCAGGACGACGCCTGGGAAGAGTTCGACCCGGTCGCCTCCGCCGCGGTCTTCGCGCACAAGGTCACGGCGCCGACCCCGCCGTGGGGGGCCGTCACAGCGGTGGTCCTGGTGTTGGCCGTGGTGGCGATGGTCGCGTTCGCCATCGTCCTGCGCCGCCGCGCCCACTGACACGCGTCTACTGACACGCCGCGGACACGCCGCGGACACAACTGTGCATTGAGTTACAGCAGTGTATTTTTCCGTCCGATGTTTCACAAGTGTTCGCTGTGACTTACGGTGCTTAAGGAACCATCGGTTCTCCCGAGGCGGTAACGAACTCCAGTGGCGCAGGGGAAGGCATCACCGGAGCCCGCGCCGCCCCGGTCACGCGTCCCGCCGTGCGGGGCGCGCGGTCAGCCGCACCCCGGTGCGGTCAGCGGAAGGTGAAACGTGGAGCCTGAGCATTCGTCCCGCCGTGCCCCGGTGGCACGGCCACCGAAAAGCCCGTCGAGGGCGGCAGGGCGCGCGGCCCTGGCCGCGGCGCTCGTGTTGGGAACGGCCTCCGGGCTGCTGCACCCCCCGGCCGCGGGTGCGCAGGGTGTCTCCGCGGTCGCCCCGGGCGACATCTCGGGTCTCATCCGGGCCGTCGCCGACGCCACCGCGAGGCTGGACGGCACCCGCGAGTCGATCGCGGTCAAGCGCGAGGGCGTGAACAAGACCCTCGTCGATCTCCAGATGGCCCGGGTCGACCTCGATCGCGCGATCGCCGAGGCCGATCGCACGTCCGCCGAGCGCGCGCAGGCCGACTCCGGTGTCGAGTCCGCCCGCAGCACACTCGACGACTACTCGCGACTGCTGCACCGGCAGGGCACAGCTCCCGGCGCCGCGTCGGCGATCCTCGACCCGGGCGGGCCCGGCGAGGCCGGCCTGCGCCAGGAGTACCTCCGTCGCGCGGCGGCCGACCAGCGTCACGTGGTCGGGGAGATGGTCGCCGCGGCCG
>NZ_KV824053.1:0-712 GCF_001815995.1 Dietzia sp. HMSC21D01
GGCCGCCGGCGAGGTGGCCGCAGGCCAGGCCGATCGCCGCGCCCGCGGCCGTCTCGATCGGCGTGTGGTGACTGATCCGCACGCGCGCCCACGCCACCGGCGGCACCAGCACCAGCAGTCGCCAGTAGCGGGGCGAGAGCTCGCGGGCGAGCACCGCGATCACCCCGCTCAGCACCGCCGTGTGGAACGACACCTTCACCTTGAGGGTCGCGGACCCGGCGACGCCCAACGCCACGAGCGCGGCCCGCGTCATGCGGCGCAGCTCGTCCGGCGCTCCGCGGCGCTGCTGGGCCGCCAACAGGGTCGCGACCGATACCGCGATCCCGGCGATCACCAGCGGCCGGTCCTCCCGACGGGTGACGTGGTGATCCGACAGCGCCTTGCGCCGGACCCGCCACGTGATCGCCGCCTGCGGCACCACACCCAACCCGGCCGCCGCCGCCACGCCCCACCGGGTCGACCCCACCTGCCGGCCCAGGTGGACAGAGCCGATCGTGAGTACGACCCACGGTGCGAAGACCTCTGTCAGCAGAGCTGCCGGGGCCAGGCCCGGACCGAAAGCCACCGCCGCCCCCGCCGCATCCGGTGCGCCCTCCGCGATCCGCGTGTCGCCCGCATCAGCCACCATCCACCCCCCCGAATCCGCTACTCCGTCTCGGCATCCGCTACTGCTACAGGGGTAGCGCCCTGTGGCTCAGGCTGGTTGTGAGTC
>NZ_KV824054.1:0-894 GCF_001815995.1 Dietzia sp. HMSC21D01
GCCTCCGCGGTGGGGTGGTCGATCCTGTTGACCTGCGCCCACGCCCGGATGCAGTACCGCGACGTGCACGAGGCCGCTTTCCCCGACCGCTGGCCCGGCCTGGAATTTGTCCGCACCCGCCGCACCAGTGCGGCGGAACGCACCCCTCGATTCGACGCAGCAGCCGAGTTGGGCCGCCAGTGGGCCAAAGCGGTCACCGCGGCCAGCTACACCAACCGCGACACTTCGGGCCCCTCACCTGCCCGCCACGCCGCCGAAGCGGCTGTCGCCGACCTGCTCACCCGCATGAGCGCACAACCCGCCAGGTGGGCCGGCAAGACCGGAACCCAGGACCGCCTCGTGCTCCTGGCACTGGCAGCCCGCACGCTCGCAGCCGCCACTGGCGCCGTGCACTTTTCCGAACGCGACTGGGCCCTCGCAGCGGGCCTGACCAGGGACACCGTCGCCGACCGCCTCAAGACCCTGGTGCAGCAGGGGTGGGTCGCCCGCGTGCAGCAAGCAGCGGGCCCCTGGGCCGCAGTGTGGCGGATCGTAGAGCCTGGGGGCGGGGAGCAGAGAAGTGGCGCAGTATTTTCCCCAGAAATGGATCGCCAGCTCCGGGACGAGCTCGCGTGTGCTCGGGAGGACATTTGGCACGCCCGCCCACTCGGGGTGCTGGGTATGCGCGTGTGGACACAACTGGCCTCTGGCCGCCTGTCGGTGCGTGAGCTGGCGGCCAGACTCGGCATCTGCCCGGCGACGGTGCGCAGCAAACTGCGCGCACTGCGCTCTTTCGGGCTGTGCACCGCTGATGGCCGCGTGTACCGGAGTCGTTCCCGGTTAGCGCGAGCCGCCGTTGCTGCTGGTGTTGATGGTGCGCACGCTGATCGGGTGCGCCTGTACCGACTGCATTCG
>NZ_KV824055.1:0-13763 GCF_001815995.1 Dietzia sp. HMSC21D01
GGGGGGAACGGTGGGGGCGGCGGTGGGGTCACCGGAACCGTCGCCGGAGTCACCGAAGGTGGTGAGGAGGGCGACGACGACGCCGACCAGCGCCACGAGCGCGACCAGCGACCACCGGGTGGAGGCACTCACGCGTATTCCCCCAGTCCCACCAGCTCGAGGAGGTGATCACGCTCGGGTCCCGCCACGAGGCGGGCGGCCGCGGCCGGATCGAGCGGGCCGGCCTCGCCCGCGGACGGGCAGTCGTCGGCCAGGACACACGCCCCGCAGGCCGCGGTCCGCGCGTGGCACACCCGGCGGCCGTGGAAGATGATCCGGTGACTGGCGTCGGTCCAGGAGGCCCGGGGCAGCATCTGCGACACCTCGCGCTCGATGCGGACCGCGTCGGTGGCATCGGTCCACTTCCAGCGGTTCACAAGCCGGATGAAGTGAGTGTCGACGGGCAGCCCCGGGATGCCGAAAGCGTTGCCCAGCACCACGTTCGCGGTTTTACGCCCGAATCCCGGGAGGGTGACCAGGTCCTCGAGCCGCTGCGGCACCTCGCCGTCGTACCTCTCCACCAGGGCCGCGCCGAGGCCCTGGATGCTGCGCGCCTTGTTGCGGTAGAAGCCCGTCGGGCGGATGAACTCCTCCAGCTCCTCGCGATCCGATCCCGCGTAGTCCGCGGCCGTCTTGTAGCGGGCGAACAGCGCCGGGGTGACCTCGTTGACGCGCTTGTCCGTGCACTGGGCCGACAGGATGGTGGCGACGGAGAGTTCGAGGGGGGTGGTGAAGTCGAGCTCGCAGTAGACGTGCGGGAACGCCTTCTCGAGAGTGCGCAGCATGCGCCTGGCGCGCCGGGTGCGCCCGAGGTCGGTTTCCACCCCCCTCGCGGCCACCCCTCGTCTGCGGCGCTTCACGGCTGGAGCGGGGTCGGGCATGAGTCCACATTACGGCTCCGCGCGCACACGGCGCCGCGCCGCTCCGGACGGGCACGTGTGCACCCACGCGGTCGGCGGTGGATAATCATGGGCATGCAGGGAATCCTCGTCGTCCTCGTGCCGGTGCTCCTCGCCGGGTTCGCGCTTCTCATGGACCGATTCGAGAACGCGATCCTCGACGAACCCGAGCAGATCGACGCCTGAACCATCCCGCTGACCGCGCGTCGACCACATCTCGACGCGTGAACGACTACAGTGGCTTTCGCCACACGCACGCCATGGCGCGGACGAGCATGTCCCCGCCCGAACGGAGGGTCACAGACTGTGACGATTGATCGCCGCACGGACCAGTCTGCCGACGACGTCCTCACCAGTGCCGGAATCTTCCAGGGTGTGGAGCCCGCGGCGGTCTCCGCTCTGCGTGACGATCTGACCCGCGAGGAGTACTCGAAGGGTGACGTGATCATCCGCGAGGGCGAGCAGGGCGACAGCCTGTACATCGTCACCTCCGGGAAGGTGAAGCTGTCCCGCAAGGCGCCCGACGGCCGCGAGAACCTGCTGTCCATCCTCGGCCCGTCGGACATGTTCGGTGAGCTGTCGATCTTCGACCCGGGTCCGCGGACCTCGTCGGCCGTGTGCGTCACCGACGTCACCGTCCAGGCCATGGACCGCTCCGCCCTCAAGCGGTGGATCGCCGAGCGGCCCGAGATCTCCGACCAGCTGCTGCGCGTGTTGGCCCGCCGCCTGCGCCGCACCAACAACAACCTGGCCGACCTCATCTTCACCGACGTCCCCGGTCGCGTGGCCAAGGCCCTGCTCCAGCTGGCGCAGCGCTTCGGCACGCAGGAGGGCGGCAACATCCGCGTGACGCACGACCTCACGCAGGAGGAGATCGCCCAGCTCGTCGGCGCCTCCCGCGAGACGGTGAACAAGGCGCTGGCCGAGTTCGCGCACCGCGGCTGGCTGCGGCTCGAGGGCAAGAGCGTCATCATCTCGGACACCGAGCGCCTGGCCCGCCGCGCCCGCTGACGCTGGTCGGGCCGGCTCAGCCCCACCCGTCGCGGCCCACCCCGGACCCCATCCGAAATCCGCTACCCGGACTCCGGATCCGCTACCCCGACATGGGTAGCGGATCCCGGGTCGGAGTAGCGGATTTTCTCGATCAAGCAGAGTTCGGGCCGAGCCCGAGTCGTTCCTGCCGCCACATCTCCTCACGGACTCGACGGACGATCGCCCGGGGATCCTGCAGGTCCGCCCACGTCCACCGGATCACCACGTATCCGGCGTCCTCCAACTGGGCCTGCCTGCGCCGCTCGGCAGCCCAGTTCCGGCGGATCTCCTCCGGTTCCGTCCCGTACTTGCCGAAGCCGTCCGCCTCGCCGATCAGGCGCCACTGCGGCCAGAAGAAGTCCACCCGGAACCTCTTGCCTCCGCGCACCGCCAGCCGCACCTGCAGCTCGGGCTCCGGCAGCCCCGCCATCACCAGGATGAGCCGGATCAGCGTCTCCAGCACCGACTCGGCCAGCCCGGAGGTCCGCTCGGGCAGGGCCCGCGCCCGGGAGACGCCCGTTCTCCCCTTCGCCGCCTCGGCCTCCACCTGCAGGTCGAACCGGGTGCAGAGGCCTCGGCGGATGGCCTGGTCCGCCGCGCACACCCCGCTCTCCAACCCGGACGTCCGGGCCACGTCGACGATCGTCCGGGCCGGCGAGGTCACCGGTATGCCGTCGAGCATTTGCACCACCCCGTCGAGCGGCAGGTTCGCGACGATGAGCGCGGAGCTGCGACGACTCCCGCCGCCCGCGCGGTGACGAGTGGCGGTGGGACGATCGAGCACCATCCCGTGGAGCGGTAGCCCGTGCAGGGCCAGCGCCGAGGCGTGGGAGAAGACCGTCCCCGGTTCCACCGCTCGCGCTGCGGCCGCCGTGCGTTCGACGAACACCCGGCGACGCCGCTCATAGGCGGGTTCACCGGGCGATCGGCCGTCCGGGCCGGCGTCGTCCGCGGCGTGAGCGTAGACCCCGGTGCGGACACGTCTGAGCTCGCCGTTCGCGATCAGCCGTGCGATGTCGGCGTGGGTCAGGCCGCCCCTCGCCAGATCGGCGTACGTCGACAGGCGGGTGGGGCGGTTCCGGGCGGGTGTCGAGGTGTTCATGCGGACATCGTCCCGCCGGTGTCGCCACGTCCCGGCGGTTCAGGGCCTCGCGGGCCGGCCTCCTGTGGAGACGCCCGGCCCTGTGGACAACGCGGGTCGACACCCCGGCCCATCACCCCGCCCTCCCCGAGATCCGCTACTCCCACTGGGGATCCGCTACTCCTGTGCGGGTAGCGGATCCGGAGGGCGGGTAGCGGATCCGGGAGGGGGTGGGGCAGGCCGGGCCGGCGCCCCGGGCAGGCCGGCCCGGCTCAGGCCTCCGCGTCAGGGCGGTCGAGGCGGTCGAGGTAGCGCAGCGCCACCGTGGTCGACTGCTCGGCCACCTTGAGCAGGAACGGCGACACGTCGCGGTAGATGTGCTGCGTGATCGCCCCGGCGGAGGCGTCGCGGCCCAGCTCGGCCCGCGCGGCGACGATCTGCTCGAGTCGATCGCGCCGGTGCTGCCCGAGAACCTGGGCGGCACGGCCGGTGTTCTCGACGTCGGGCCCGTGGCCGGGGATGCCGATCACACCGTCGGCCCGCGCGGCGAGCAGATCCATGCTGCCCAGGTAGTCGCCGAGATCGCCGTCGGTCGAGTCGAGCACGGTCGAATCCCTGCCGAGGATCGTGTCACCGAGGACCACGCAGTCCGGCCGGGCGGTGAACCCGGCGCCCGCGGGCCGCACCTCGAGGCTGACCGAATCGGCCGTGTGCCCCGGCGTGCCCACCACGGTGATGTCCAGTCCGGCGGCGTGGATCACCTCGTCGTCGTCGCCGTCCGTCACCAACGGTGCGGCGTCGCGACAGAACCGTTCATCGACGGCCCGGACGGGGGCGGTGGTGAAGGCGCGCAGGTGATCGATGCCGTCGGTGTGGTCACCGTGGCGATGGGTGACGACGACGAGCTCGATCTCCCCCACGATCGCCGCGATCCGCTCGGCGTGCGCGCGGTCGTCGGGCCCGGGATCCACCACCACGCAGGTGGGCGACCCGGGGGCCCGCAGGACGACCGTGTTGGTCCCCTCGAAGGTCATCTCGGAGGGGTTGTCGCAGAGGATGACCCCGGACAGGTCCGTGACGGGCCGGAGCGTCTCGTACGCCGGGAAACTGATCGGGGTCAGTCCTGCAGTCATGGCTAGACCTCGACCTCGACGACCAGCTCGACCTCGACGGGCGCGTCGAGCGGCAGCTCGGAGACGCCGACGGCGGAGCGGGCGTGGACGCCGGCGTCGCCGAAGAGCTCACCGAGGACGTCGGACGCACCGTTGACCACCGCGGGCTGCCCGTGGAAGCCGGGCGCCGAGGCGACGAAGCCGACGACCTTGACGATCTTCACCACGGCGTCGATGCCGACGAGCGCGTCGACGGCGGCCAGCGCGTTGAGTGCGCACGTGCGCGCCAGGTCGGCGGCCTGCTCGGGGTCGACCTCGGCCCCCACCTTGCCGGTGGCGGCCAGCGTGCCGTCGACCATGGGCAGCTGGCCCGAGGTGTAGACGAACGTGCCCGCCCGGACGGCGGGGACGTAGTTGGCGACCGGCGGGACGACCGTCGGCAGCTCCACGCCGAGCTGCTCGAGCTTGCGGCTCCAGTAGCCCCCGGACTCGGGCTCGGGCATCAGAGCCGTCGCTTCATGTAGGCGACATGCTGCTCGCCCGTCGGGCCGGGCAGCACGGAGACCAGCTCCCAGCCGTCGCTCCCCCACTGGTCGAGGATCTGCTTGGTGGCGTGCGTCAGCAGCGGCACGGTGACGTATTCGAACCGGTCTGTTCCGGTGGATTCGCTCATGGGCCCCACTCTAGGTAAGTGACGAGCGTCCCGCGCGCGGTGGTGTGAGCGCTTAGTGTGGGGCCATGCCGTCCACTGAGAACCCAGGTACGCGGTCGACACGGGCGACCATCGCCGATGCGCTGTCCACCGGATGGTCGGACAGCTCCGAGCGGGCCGAGTTGCACTACGTGTCCGGGAAGGGCGGGACGGGCAAGACGACGGTCGCCACCTCGCTCGCGCTGGCCCTCGCCTCGACCGGCAAGCGCGTACTGCTGGTGGAGGTCGAGGAGCGCCAGGGGATCGCCCGGACCTTCGACCGCGAACCGCTGCCGTACAGCGAGGAGCTCGTCGCGCGGGTCGACGGAGGCGGCAAGGTGTTCGCGCTGGCCATCGACATCGAGGCGGCGATGCTCGACTACCTCGACACCTTCTACCGCCTCGGCGTGGTGGGCAAGGTGATGAAGTCGGTGGGCGCCATCGAGTTCGCCACCACCATCGCGCCCGGACTCAAGGACGTGTTGCTCACCGGCAAGATCTACGAGGTCGTCACGCGCGAGCACGCCAAGCGCGAGGTCGTCTATGACGCGGTGGTCGTGGACGCACCGCCCACCGGCCGGATCGGCAAATTCCTCGACGTCACCACCGCGATGGCCGACCTCGCCGGCGGGGGCGGACCCATCCGGCGCCAGGCCGAGGCCGTGTCGGAACTGGTCCACTCGCCGAGGACGGTCGTGCACCTGGTGACGCTGCTGGAGTCCCTGCCCGTGCAGGAGACCCTCGAGGCGATCGACGAGCTCAAGAGCCACGGCCTGCGTGTCGGCCAGGTGATCATCAACCGCGCCGAGACGCGACACCTGGACGACGAGGCGCTCGAGAGGATCGCCGAGGAAGCCATCGACGCCGAGGCGGTGCGCGCCGGCCTGGACGAGACCGGGGTGGAGGTCGACGACGAGGGCTTCGAGGGGCTGCTGGTGCAGGCCATCGAGCACGCCCGCGTCGCCCGCGGGCAACTCCGGGCGGGCGAGACGCTGACGTCGGCGGCCTGCCCCACCCTCGTCCTGCCGGCCCTGCCCCACGGGGTGGAGGTCGCCGACCTGTACGACCTCGCCTCCGCCCTCGTCGACCAGGGAGTGCACTGACATGACACGTCGTCTCGACATCACGGCCATGCTCACCGACCCCGCCACCCGCGTTGTGGTGTGCACCGGCGCCGGCGGCGTGGGCAAGACCACCACCGCCGCCGCGGTCGCGCTGCGGGCCGCCGAACTCGGCCGCGACACGGTCGTGCTGACGATCGACCCGGCCCGCCGCCTCGCGCAGGCCCTCGGGATCGACGAGCTCTCCAACGAGCCCGCGCCCGTCCGGCTGGGACCGGACACACCCGCCGACGCCGGGTCGCTGCACGCGATGATGCTCGACATGCGGCGTACGTTCGACGAGCTCGTCGTGGCCAACACCTCCGAGGAGAACGCCCGCGCCATCCTCGACAACCGCTTCTACAAGACCATGGTCACCTCGTTCGCGGGGACCCAGGAGTACATGGCCATGGAGAAGCTCGGGCAGCTGCTCGACGACTCGGCGTGGGACCTCGTCGTCGTCGACACCCCTCCCTCACGCAACGCCCTGGACTTCCTCGACGCCCCGCGCCGCCTCGGCGCGTTCCTCGACAGCCGGCTCATGCGCCTGCTCTCGACCCCCGGGCGCGGGGTGGGGCGCCTCGTCTCCGGTGCGATGAGCACCGCCATGCGCGGGGTGTCGGCCGTGGTGGGCTCGTCGATGCTCAAGGACGCCTCCGAGGTCGTGGTGGCGCTGGACTCCACGTTCGGCGGCTTCACCACGCGCGCGGCCCGCACCCAGGCGATCCTGCGCCGAAAGGGCACCGAGTTCCTCGTGGTGTCCTCCGCGGAGCGTCCCGCACTGCGCGAGGCCGCCTACTTCGCCGAGCGGCTGGCGGAGGAGCGCATGCCGCTGGCGGGCGTCGTGGTGAACCGGACCCACCCGCGGCTGACCGACCTGAGCGCCGAGCAGGCCTGCGCGGCCGCCGACCGGCTGAGCGGCCGGAACGCGGAGGCCGAGGCGGTCCTGCGCATCCACGCCGACCGGGCCGGCACCGCCAAGCAGGAGCTGCGGCTGCTCGAGTCGTTCACCGACACGCATCCGGACGTGCGGATCGTCGGTGTGCCGTCGCTGCCGTTCGAGATCTCCAACCTCGAGGCGCTTCGCTCGGTGGGCGACCAGCTCTGCGGCTGAGGCGTCGCCGGGCGGACCGATCGGCTCCGGCCGGGATGTGCGAACGCGGCCCGCAGGCGGATGCCGCGGGCCGCGTCGGGAAGCCGGTCGGGGTCTTACGGGCGACGACGCGAGGGGGCGTCGAAGCCCGGGCCGAGCTGACTCAGTAGGCGGCGGAGTGCCGCTCGAGCTGCTGGGCGAAGAAATCGGCCCAGGACCGCACCTCGGGATGCTGCTTGAGCAGGGCACGCCGCTGACGCTCGGTCATCCCGCCCCACACGCCGAACTCGACGCGGTTGTCCAGCGCGTCCGCCCGGCACTGCAGGAGTACGGGGCAGTGGCGGCAGATGGAGGCGGCCTTGCGCTGAGCGGCCCCGCGGACGAACAGCTCGTCGGGATCGATGTCCCTGCAGCGGGCCTGGGCGACCCATTCCTGGCGCCCTTCCCCGATGATGACCTCCTCGGAACCGAGGGGATTGCTTGAGCCGGGGCGGACCCCGTTACCGGAGGAGCGGGTGGTCCCGGGGAGGGTAGCCGTCATCGAAAAACCCCTAGTCTGTGTGAAGGCGTGGGCGGGTTCACCGCACACGCCTCCGGCCTTCTGAGCCCGCCCGGCGCGGCGGGCCCACTGTGTACGCGATGCGCCCGCACCGGGGTCGGAGGAGTGCGACCCCATCTCGGTCCGGAACGTCCCGCGTTCCCCCATATTGTTACCGCAGTCACACAACAGAAGTAAAGAGTTGACACCGGAACCCCGCTCACGGGGTGGTCCGGCGATGTCTGTCACGTACTCTGGGCGCGTGTCGGCTATGAGTTCGCTGGGAAAGCTGGTCGCGACCTGTGTGGCGGCCGGGGTGGTGGCGGCGGGCTCGCTGTTCCCCATCGCGGGCGCGGCCGGTCTCGCGTCCAACAAGATGGCCGACTCCCTGGCCGAGACGTCCGCCGATCTCATCAAGGGCGACCTGCCCTCGATCTCGACGGTCACGGACGCCGGCGGACAGCCCATCGCGTGGCTCTACGACCAGCAGCGTGTGCTGGTGCCCAGCGAGGAGATCTCGCCGCAGATGAAGCTCGCGATCATCGCCATCGAGGACCGACGATTCGCGGACCACAACGGCGTCGACTGGCGGGGCACCATCCGGGCGGCCCTGACCAACGCCACCTCCGGAGAGGTCGAGCAGGGCGCGTCGACCATCGACCAGCAGTTGGTCAAGAACTACCAGTTCCTCGTCTCCGCCGAGAACGACGCGGAACGTCGTGCCGCCGTGGAGACCACCCCCGCCCGCAAGATCAAAGAGATCCGGATGGCGCTGACCCTCGACGGGGAGCTGAGCAAGGACGAGATCCTCACCAAGTACCTCAATCTGGTCTCGTTCGGCAACGGCGCGTTCGGCGTCCAGACGGCCGCCCAGACGTACTTCGGGGTCGACGCCGCGGACCTGACGGTCCCGCAGGCGGCGATGCTCGCGGGCATGGTGCAGTCCACCAGCCGGTTCAACCCGTTCACCAATCCCGAGGACACCAAGCAGCGCCGCGACACGGTGATCGACACGATGGTCCAGACCGGTGCGATCACCCCCGCCGAGGGCGAGCAGTACATGGCCGAGCCCCTCGGGGTGCTCGAGCGGCCCAACTCCCTGCCGCGAGGGTGCATCACCGCAGGCGACAGCGGGTTCTTCTGCGACTACGTGCTGCAGTACCTCGACGAGAACGGGCTCAGCCGCGAGATGGTCGAGCAGGGCGGCTACACGATCCGCACCACCCTGGACACGACCGTGCAGGACAACGTCCAGCGCGCCGTCGACACCTACGGCAACCCCACCGCACAGGGTGTGGCCGAGGTGATGAGCGTCGTCCGCCCCGGCAAGGACTCCCACAAGGTCGTCGCGATGGCCTCCAGCCGCCAGTACGGCCTCGAACTGGGCGACAGCCAGACCGTCCAACCGCAGCCGTTCTCGCTGGTCGGCGACGGCGCGGGCTCGGTGTTCAAGGTCTTCACCGTGGCCGCCGCGATGGAGAAGGGCATGGGCACCAACACCTCCCTGCCGGTGCCGCGCCGCGTCCAGGTGGCGGGCCTGGGCTCCGGCGGCGCCGCGGGCTGCCCGGCCGGCCAGTACTGCGTGGAGAACGCCGGCTCGTATCCGGCGTCCCTGCGGGTGCCCGATGCCCTGGCCCAGTCCCCCAACACCACGTTCGTCAACCTCATCAAGGACGTCGGCGTGGCCCCGACCGTCGACATGGCCGTCCGGCTGGGCTTGCGCTCGTACGACCGCAAGGGCACCGCGGCCGGAGGCGACTCGATCAGCGGGTTCATCAAGAAGAACAACCTCGGGTCGTTCACCCTCGGGCCCACCGCCGTCAACGCGCTGGAACTGTCCAACGTCGGTGCCACCCTCGCGTCCGGCGGCGTGTGGTGCCCTCCCAGCCCCATCGAGTCGATCACCGACCGGACCGGAAAGCCCGTCGAGCTGAACGAACCGCAGTGTGAGCAGGTGGTCGAGGAGGGGCTCGCCAACACCCTCGCCGTCGCCATGTCCAAGGACTCCGTCGGCGCCGGCACCGCCGCGGGTGCCGCGGCGGGCGCGGGCTGGAACCGCCCCATGTCCGGCAAGACCGGTACCACCGAGGCCAACCGCTCCTCGGCGTTCCTCGGCTTCACCAACCACTACGCCGCGGCCGTCTACGCCTTCAACGACGGCACCACCACCACCGAGCTGTGCACCAGCCCGCTGCGCCAGTGCTCCTACGGCAACCTCTTCGGCGGCCTCGAGCCGGCGCAGACCTGGTTCTCGGCCTTCTCCCCCATCGCTGACGTCTACGGCCCGGTCCAGTTGCCCGCGCCCGACCCCGCCTACGAGGCCGGGACCAGTGGCGAGAGCACCCCGGACGTGGAGGGCATGAGCCAGTCCGCCGCCACCTCCCTGCTCACCAACGCGGGCTTCACCGTCAACACCCAGTTCGTCTCCGGCACCGGCCGCCCGTACGGCACGGTCATCGGCCTGGACGGCGGCACCGGCATCCCCGGCTCCCAGGTGACCCTGCGCGTGTCCGACGGATCGGGCGGGGGCGGCGGGACCTCCGGCGCCTCGGGTCAGGGTGCCACCGGACCCGGCGCCGCGGTCGGCGACCAGCCCCTCGTCCTCAACGTGCCCGGCCTGGCACCCATCACCATCTCGCCGCCGCGGTAGACGCGCCACACGCGGGCTCGCTCCCGGTGGCCACACGCAGGCTCGCTCCCGGCGGCGACCCCGCGTGGCGTCGGTAGTCTGGGAAGATGCGTCGTCCCCCACGGAAGAACCAGGCTTCGCCGACCGCCCCCGCCCGTGCGGCCGCCGTCCTCGCCGGCGCCGCCGTGGCCGGGACCGTCTACGCCAGCGGCTGGGAGCGCAACGCCTTCACGCTGCGCCGCCACACCCTGCCCCTGCTCGACCCGGGCTCCGAGCCACTGTCCATCCTCCACATCTCGGACCTGCACATGATGCCGGGCCAGAGGCGTAAGCAGCAGTTCGTCTCCTCGCTGGCCGAGCTGCGGCCGGACATGGTGGTCAACACCGGCGACAACCTCTCGAGTGACCGCGCCGTGCCCTCGGTGGTCCAGGCACTCGGCCCGTTGCTCGACCGACCCGGCGCCTTCGTGTTCGGCTCCAACGACTACTTCGCGCCCGTGCCCAAGAACCCCCTGTCCTACATCGGACTCGGCGCCAAGAAGCACTCCGCCGTGCCCCTGCCGTGGCGTGACCTCAAGGCCGCCTTCACCGAGCGCGGCTGGGTCGACGCCACCCACCGCCGCGCCGAGATCGCGGTGGACGGGCGGCGCGTGCTGGTGGCCGGCGTCGACGACCCCCACATCGGCCGCGACCGCTACGACGAGATCGCCGGACCCGCCGGGCCGGCGTTCGATCTGCGGCTCGGGCTGCTCCACTCGCCCGAGCCGCGCGTGCTCGACCGGTTCGACGCCGACGGGTACGACCTGGCGATGGCCGGACACACCCACGGTGGCCAGCTCTGCCTGCCCACCGGCGCGATCATCACCAACTGCGGCATCGACCGCTCGCGGGCCCAGGGCCTCTCCGCGTGGGGCCGGGACCTGGTCCTGCATGTGTCCGCCGGCCTCGGAACCTCCCCGTATGTACCGATCCGGACGTTCTGCCGGCCGGAGGCCACCCTGCTCGAACTGGTCGCCGTCCCCGGGGGTGGGGACGGCGGATCCGAGGTCCCGGTAACCCCGCAGCGGGAGACGGTGCCCCTGCCCGCCTGACCCGGTTTCGCGATTCCGGCCACGGGGCGCTACAGTAATCCTCGTTGTCGACCGGGGTGTGGCGCAGCTTGGTAGCGCGCTTCGTTCGGGACGAAGAGGCCGTGGGTTCAAATCCCGCCACCCCGACAATGGGAGGGCCCGGATCACGTCAGTGGTCCGGGCCCTCAGCTCATTTCCGGCCGCGCGGCGGCGGCCTACCGGTGCACAGCGCGGACGACACTCCGTATTCTCGTGGCATGACCTCCGAGACCGACGTCCAGAACGCCGCCACTTCCGGGGATTCCGCGCCCGGGAACGGCGCGCCGGTGCACCCCAATTTCGGCCGCATCACCACCACCGGCGCGGGGGACGCGGTCCTCTCGGCAGCCCTGCAGAAGGTGCTCGACGGGACCTGGGCGGACACGCGCGAGTTCACCCGCGACTCCATGACCCCGGACATGCTCAACCCGATCGGGCTGACCATGGAGGAGCACCGGGACCACGTCCTCGCCCAGCTCCAGCGCCTGTCCGACTCAGGGATGCCCAAGCTCGGCTTCCGCGAGGAGGACGGCGGCACCGGCGACACGGGCGGCGCGCTCACGTCGTTCGAGATGCTCGGCCACCTCGACCTGTCGCTGATGGTCAAGGCCGGCGTCCAGTGGGGCCTGTTCGGTGGCGCGATCGCCAATCTGGGCAACGCCGAGACGCGTGCGAAGTACCTACCCGACGTCATGTCCCTGGACCTGCTGGGCTGCTTCGCCATGACCGAGATCGGCGGCGGTTCGGACGTGCAGAACCTGGAGACCACGGC
Source organism: Dietzia sp. HMSC21D01 (assembly GCF_001815995.1). NCBI lineage: Bacteria > Bacillati > Actinomycetota > Actinomycetes > Mycobacteriales > Dietziaceae > Dietzia > Dietzia sp. HMSC21D01. Next base: position 12,096 of record NZ_KV824055.1, read on the forward strand.
CACGTACGACCGGGAGACCGGCGAGTTCGTCATCGACACGCCCACCCCCAGTGCCGAGAAGGCCTACATCGGCAACGCGGCCCGCGACGGCCGGATGGCCGCCGTGTTCGCTCAGCTCATCACCCACGAGGACGGCGAGGAGCTGCGTCACGGCGTGCACTGCCTGCTCGTGCCGATCCGGGACGAGCAGGGCAACGACCTGCCGGGCGTGAGCACCACCGACCACGGCCACAAGGGTGGCCTGCTGGGTGTGGACAACGGCCGCATCTGGTTCTCAGGCGTGCGGGTGCCGCGCGAGGCGCTGCTCGACCGCTTCGGCGCCGTCGACGAGAACGGCACGTACTCCTCCCCGATCGAGTCGGTGGGCGCCAGGTTCTTCACCATGCTCGGCACGCTCATCCGCGGCCGGGTGTCCGTGGGCGCGGCCTCCGGCGCGGCGGCCCGCACGGCGCTGGCGATGGCCGTGCGGTACTCGCTGGTCCGTCGCCAGTTCGACCACCCGGAGACCGGCAAGGGCATCCCGCTGCTCGAGTACCGCGAGCACCAGCGCCGCCTCATGCCGCGGGTCGCCCGCGCGTTCGCCTACGCGTGCGCCCAGAACGCGATCATCGCCGAGCTCGACGAGTTCGAGCGCAACCCGGAGGCGTTCGACGAGGTCAAGCGGCGTGAGATGGAGACCCACGCCGCGGGCATCAAGGCCACGGTCACCGCGTTCGCCAACGACACCATCGTCGAGGCCCGTCTCGCCTGTGGCGGCGCGGGGTACATGGCGGAGAACCGGATCACCGAACTGCGCAAGGACTGCGACGTCTTCTCGACCTTCGAGGGCGACAACGTGGTGCTCACGCAGCTCGTCGGCAAGGAGCTGCTCACCGCCTACGCGTCCGAGTTCGGGAACATGGACCAGCGCGAGACGGTGGCGTTCGCGCTGGGCACCGCCGTGGACGTGGTGCAGGAGAAGGCCCGCGCCTCGACCCTGTGGCAGAAGCTCGTCGACGCGGTGACCGACCGTGAGCACACCGATCTGCTCGACCGCGGCAACCAGCTCGAGCTGCTCGTCGACCGCGAGGAGCACCTGCTGGAGACGGTCGCCCGCCGGCTGCGCAAGGCGCAGGGCGAGGACGGTTCGGCTGCGTTCAAGGTGTTCAACTCGGCGCAGGACCACCTCCTGCAGGCCGGCCGCGCACACATGGACAGCTGGGTGTTCGCCCGCTTCGCCGAGGCCGTGGACGCCTGCGAGGACCCGGAGGCCAAGGAGGTTCTGGGGATGCTGTGCGACCTGTACGTGCTGGACATCGTCGACGCCGACAAGGGCTGGTTCCTCGAGCACAACCGTCTCACCACCGAGCGCACCAAGGCGGCCACGGCAGCCCGTAACCGCCTGTGCACGAAGCTCGCCGGTCGCGCTCGGACGCTGGTGGACGCGTTCGCGATCCCCGAGTTCGTGTTCGACGTGCCCATGCTCACCGACGGCGGCGTGGACACGCTGACCGATGAGCCGGCGGACGAGCACGAGGTCGCTGGTCTGGCCGACTGACCTCGCGCGCCCCCTTCATCGAGAAGAGCGTTCCGCACACCTTTCCCGAGAGGGAGGTGCGCGGAACGCTCTTCTCGTTGCGGCGGGCCCGGGGCCGCCTCGGCGCGGGACCTACCGGCGGGCCCGGGGCC
>NZ_KV824056.1:0-684 GCF_001815995.1 Dietzia sp. HMSC21D01
CCCACACCGAGGCCACCATCGCCGACATCGCCTCCGACAAATCCGGCGCCGCCGGCACATCCCCGGCCGCCCCGCCGGCATGCTCACGCATCCACGCGGCCACCTCGCCGATCCGCACCCCCGCTTCGCGCTGCACGACCCGCACGGTGACCTTCTCGCCCCGCGCGAGGAGCACCCCATAGGCGCGAGCAATCTTCTCCGACGTCGACATGACAGCCCCTCCGGTTCGGGGAGACGGTAACGGGTAACAGGTAACGGGAAACGTTCCTAGTTACCGAAGTTACCGCATCCCGCGCTCGGTGGGTAGTCCGCGCGAGGTGTGTCGCGGCGACCGCGGGGGATGGGTGTCCGTCGGTGCGGACGCCTTCGGCGACGAGCCAGATGGGGCCGCTGGGCGCCGGCCAGAGGGCTCGCGGCGAATGGGGCCTGAGGCTATCGGGCGGTGAGGTTGTAGATGTCCAGCACGGCTGCCAATGCGGCATTGTCGGCCGGCGGCGCGACCGGTTGGCCCGGGCCTGCGTCCAGAGCCCCGGCAACATGGTCGCGCAGCCACACCGCCCAGCAGGACCAGTGCGTGCCGTGCTTGGAGAAGTAGTGGATGCCCAGCGCCTGTACGCCGCCGGCGAGGGGAGCGGCTGCCAGCGTGGCGGCCAGTTCGGTCGTCAGATGACGGTCCCCGCTTCG
>NZ_KV824057.1:0-2915 GCF_001815995.1 Dietzia sp. HMSC21D01
GCGTGGCACCACTCTGATCGATCAGAGCCCGGCCAGCGTAGTGCTGAAGCGAACACAGCAACCCGGGGGCCGCATGAGCAGTCCCCAAACTGCGCGAGTACAGGTTGCCGATCTCCCGCCAAGTAGCGGGATCACACAGCTCGGTGACACCGCGCCAGTTCGGATCGCCGGGATCGGGTCGCGATCGGTGAGGTACCGGTGACGTCGTGATAGCCCGCTCGGCCAGGGTGCTGATCCCCACGCCGACGGGCTCATACGTGAAGTCCACGTCTGACCTTGTCTCTTCGGAACCTGTGCGCGAGGTTCGCTCGGATGTCGCGGAACCGACAGGTATTCGGACTCGGGATCAACCCTCCCCGGCGCCTTCCCGGACAAAGTCCAGTGGCATCCTGCCGGTTCGGTACCCCACACCGCTGCGCGCCAGTCCCGGAATCTCACCGGGTTCCCTGGCACCCGCCCATCCCGGCAAGGGACGGCTAGATGCGGTCGGTTCCGCGGCTGACGTTAACAGACAGGCTGGTCAGCACTCACCTGAGGACGTAGGACCACCGGTCAACCAGTCGGCATCAGGCTCAAGAGCAGCCGCCGGGACGGTGCGGGGGGGCGCGACTCGCAGGCGGCTAGCCCACCAACCTTCCGGACGGTAAAGTCGCGGGTGTGGCTGACGAGATGCAGATGCGGATCATGCAAGCAGCTAAAGAGCTGGCCGAGGAGAAGACGACGGTTCAGGGTGCAACGATCACGTTAGAGGCTGTGGCTAACAGGGCTGGGTTGAGTAAGCCGGGTCTGATGTACCACTACCACACAAAAGAAGCACTGATGGTGGGGCTGGTCGAGTATTCGGCCCAACAGTGGGACGAGTTACTTCGGCACCAAGCCGGATCAGGGCCAGAGGGGTCGTCACCGTTTGATCGGTATCGGGCCTATGTAACAACGGCAACGACGGCGGAAGTCTCTCGGGCTGATTACTGGATCTTCTCCGACGCGGCCTATCACCAGGCTCTATCCGGGCCGTGGCAGCGATTTCTCGGGCCCTGGTACGACCTGAGCTCGGTGGGCTCACCACGGGCAAGAGCATTACTGGCTGCCGCGAGATTCTGCGCGGACGGCGCGTGGATGTCGGAGGCGACCGGTGTCTTTCCTGCAGACGATCTCGCTGCGGTCGGAGCTCATGCCCGCACTTTGATTGACCAGGCTGAAAACGAGGAAGCAGGTACAGAATGAACAAGTGGCTATTGCTAATCGGGGCGATTCTCGCCGAAGTGGTAGGAACGTTGTCGCTCAGAGCGATGGTCGACCACTCCGGCTGGATTGTGCTCGTTGTTCTCGGATATGTCTCTGCGTTTGGCTTGCTGGGGTTGACCCTGAGAGCAGGGGCGCCCATCGGAGTGGCGTACGGCATCTGGGGAGCATCCGGGGTGGCATTAGTCGCACTGTTCGGAGCCGTGCTGTTCGGCGAGTCACTCGCATTCACACAGGTGATCGGAATCGCTGTGATCATCGTCGGCGTCGTGGTAGTCGAACTGGGCTCCCACGACGCTCCCACCAAGCCGAAGGCGGCTGTCGCGTGAGCTGGCTATGGCTAGGACTGTCGATTCTATTCGAAGTTATTGGCACGTTGAGCCTGCGCGCCTCCGATGGGTTCCGGAAGCGACTGTGGCTCGTCCCTGTCGTTGTCGGATACGTGGTCGCTTTCTCCTTCCTCGGTCTCGCCCTTAGTGCCGGAATGCCCGTCGGGGTCGCCTACGGGATTTGGACCTCTGTCGGGATTATTCTCGTCGCCGTATGCGCCCGCTCCCTGTGGAACGATCCTCTGACCAAACGGATGCTCCTTGGAATGGGCATCATCATCGCCGGAGTCCTACTTGTCGAGTTCGGAGGCACCCACTAACTACGGCCGTGAGCAAACCGTGTACAAACCACCGCGACCTGGGCGATCTCCGATCTGCCGCATGTCAGCCAACTGGATGGCGCGCATCATCCCCGATCGGTGCTCACCACGGTGGCGGCGGTCGTGGGATTGAGGCTACTCGCGCGTTCGTGGTACCTCCGGTTGCGCGGGAGTTCATCCCAGATCGAGGGAGCCCTCGTAGGCCAAGAATCCTGCGACCGGCGGCACCGCCTCGGACGGGATCGGGAAAATGTCTCCAGCAGGATCACCAGACCGACCCCGGTCTCGTCCAGACTCTCCAGGAGACGGGGTACATCCCCAGCCAGCGCTGCGCTGGGGCGAGTCGGTCCATTGACGCGACGACGAGCCCGTCACCGTCTCCCGGTACCCGATGCACTCGACGAGCATTTCGCGACTAATACGATTTGCGGCCCATGTCAAGGGCCATTGAGTTCTGCCCAGGGGCGGTCTTGAGACCTGCCCGGTGACGGTCACCAGATCTGCCCGGAGATGGCCATGGGATCTGCCCACGGGCTGGCCATCTCGGGTCCTCGGGTTGTCACGGGGAGGCTGCGGGACCACGTCGAGCGCCGGGTGGACCGATCTGCCGATCGTCGGCCATACCACAGACTACATGTGCGCGTACCCGCTTCACCTGTCGTTCGTGAGACCGTCTCGGCACCAGCTCTAACTGCACTGGGTCCACGCGACGGGGCGGCATCGTCTACTTCTGTTGCTGAAGTGCGCGGTAGAGCGTGGAGCGGCCGACTCCGAGATCTCGGGCGATCACCGACGGACCCTCCCCACCTCGACACGGTCGCGGGCCTTGGCGACCTGCTCGTCGGTCAAGACGCGTTTGCGCCCCTTGTACTTGCCATTCTTTTTGGCAATGGCGATGCCCTCGGTCTGACGTTCCCGGATGATGGCCCGCTCGAACTCTGCGAACGCCTCAAGCAGCGAAAGCACCGGTTCTGCTCGGTGATCCTGGGCGCCCGCGGCGTAGGTGGCCCGCTCGTGGACGAAC
>NZ_KV824058.1:0-9228 GCF_001815995.1 Dietzia sp. HMSC21D01
CCGAGGGCGCGCCGACCGAGGAGGTCGACCGCGTCGAGGCGCGGGCGCGCGCGTTGGTGGAGGCCATGGAGGCGCGCGACTGGGACGTGGCCGCCGTGCCCGAGGTCCTGGCCGAGATGCGTGGGGCCGGTGCGTCCGGTGACGCCGGGGACCGTGGGGACGGTCTAGGGGGCGACGACGACGAGGTGGCGCAGGTGCTCGGCTTCGCCGCCCGTGAGGTCGTACCGAGGTTGGCCGGCACGGCCGACGAGCTGGACGCGGTCATGCACGCACTGGACGGCGGGTTCATCCCGGCCGGCCCCTCGGGATCCCCGCTGCGGGGCCTGGTCAACGTGCTGCCCACGGGGCGGAACTTCTACACCGTGGACCCGCGGGCGATCCCGTCTCGACTGGCCTGGGACACCGGCCAGGCCATGGCCGACTCGCTGCTCGAGCGGCATCTGGAGGAGACCGGCTCCTACCCGGCCTCGGTGGGGCTGTCGATCTGGGGCACCTCGGCCATGCGCACCTCGGGCGACGACATCGCCGAGGTGCTGGCCCTATTGGGCGTGCGCCCGGAGTGGGACGAGGCCTCCCGCCGCGTCACCGGCCTCGAGGTGATCCCGACCGAGGAGCTGGGGCGCCCGCGCGTCGACGTGACGGTCCGGATCTCCGGCTTCTTCCGCGACGCGTTTCCGCACGTCATCGCGATGCTCGACGACGCCGTCCGGATGGTCGCCGAGCTCGACGAGCCGGACGAGCTCAACTACGTCGCCGCCCACACCCGCGCCGACCTGGCCGAGCACCACGATGGGCGGCGGGCCACCACCCGCATCTTCGGCTCGGCGCCCGGGTCGTACGGCGCGGGGATCCTGCAGACCATCGAGGCGGGCAACTGGCGCGACGACCGCGACCTGGCCGAGGTGTACACCCGCTGGGGCGGCTATGCCTACGGCCGCGACCTGGCCGGGGTGCCCGCCGCCGACGACATGCGCATCAACTACCGGCGCATCGCGGTCGCCGCCAAGAACATCGACACCCGCGAGCACGACATCGCCGACTCGGACGACTACTTCCAGTACCACGGCGGGATGATCGCCACCGTGCGTGCGCTCACCGGCGCCGAGCCGCGCGCGTACGTGGGCGACTCCACCACCCCGGACGCGATCCGCACCCGGACCCTGGCAGAGGAGACCCGGCGGGTGTTCCGGGCCCGGGTGGTCAACCCGCGCTGGATCGCCGCCATGCAGCGGCACGGTTACAAGGGCGCGTTCGAACTCGCCGCGACCGTGGACTACCTGTTCGGGTTCGACGCCACCGCCGGCGTGGTGCAGGACTGGATGTACGACACCCTGGCCCGCGAGTACGTCCTCGACGAGAAGACGCAGGACTTCCTGCGCCAGTCCAACCCGTGGGCGCTGCGCGGGATGATCGAGCGCCTGTCCGAGGCCGCCGACCGCGGCATGTGGGCCGAGCCGGACGCGGAGGTCATGGATCGGATGCGGCAGGTGTACCTGGACGTCGAGGGCGACCTCGAGGACTCCCATGGCGAGTGACAGGCGGCGGGTGCGCGTGGTGGGCATCGGCTCCGGTGGGCTCGACCAGATCACCATCGAAGCCGCCGAGGCCCTGCGCGCCAGCGCGTATGCCCTCGCCGCCGTGAAGGGCCCGGCCGACGCGCTGGTCGATCTCCGGGCGCGGCTGCTCGCCCGGCACGCACCGGACGTGGAGCTGGTGGGCGTGCCTGATCCGGAGAGGGAGCGCTCGTCGTCGTCGACCTCAACCCCGCTCGACTACCGCGGCGTGGTCCTGGACTGGCACGAGGCGCGCTCACTGGCGTGGGAGCGCGCGATGGCCGCGCGGCCCGGCGACGTGGCGATCCCGGTGTGGGGCGACCCGGCGTTCTACGACTCGACGCTTCGGATTCTCGACCGGATCGCCGAGCGCGGCCGCCTGGCGCTGGACGTGGAGGTGCTGCCGGGGATCTCGGCGCTGCAGGTCCTGGCCGCGCGGCACCGGATCGTGCTGCACGAGATCGGCGGCACCGTCACCGTCACCACCGGGCGGCGGCTGCACGAGGCCGTGGCCGCCGGCGCGGACAACGTGGTGGTGATGCTCAACGCGGACCTGCCGCTCGACCAGTTCGCCGACTGGCGGATCTGGTGGGGCGGCAACCTCGGCGATGCCGGCGAGACGCTGGTGGCCGGCCGCGTCGGCGACGTGCTCGCCGAGCTGCGGGGGCACCGCGAGCGGCTGCGCGCCGAGCACGGCTGGGTGATGGATGTGTACCTGTTGCGACGCGGAGAAGGGACGACGGCCTGATGGCGGTGGAGAATGCGGCGGCCGGCGAGGATCGCGCCGACCGGGCCGACGGCGGCGGGCAGTGCCCGGGCCGGGTGGTGCTGGTCGGAGGCGGGCCGGGTGACCCGGGGTTGATGACCGTGGCCGGGCTCGAGGCCGTGCGCACCGCCGACGTGGTGGTGACCGACCGCCTGGGACCTGTGTCGATCCTCGACGAGCTCGACCCAGGCATCGAGGTGATCGGTGTGGGCAAGGTGCCGTTCGGTCCCGCGACCCCGCAGGAGGAGATCAACCGGATCCTCGTCGAGCAGGCCCGGCGCGGCCGCACGGTGGTGCGACTCAAGGGCGGCGACAGCTTCCTGTTCGGTCGCGGCGCCGAGGAGCACCTCGCGTGCACGGCCGCCGGGGTGCCGGTGGCGGTGATCCCGGGCGTCACCTCGGCGTTCTCGGTTCCCGCCCTGGCCGGGGTGCCCGCCACCCACCGCGGGCTGGCCCAGGGGGTGTCGGTGATCTCCGGACACGTCCCGCCCGGGCACCCGCAGTCGACGCTCGACTATGCGGCGCTGGCTCGCTCCGGCACGACCCTGGTGCTACTCATGGCGGTGACGACCCTCCCCGCGATCACCGCGGAACTGCTGGCCGAGACGATGCCCGCGGACACCCCGGCGGTGCTGATCGAGAACGGCTCGACCCCGGCCCAGCGCATCCTGCACGGCACGCTGGCGACGATCGCGCGGCAGGCCGCGGAGGCGCAGGTCGCGCCACCCGCGATCACGGTGATCGGCGCGGTCGCCGGTCTGGCGGGGGATCTGGTGCCCGGATTGCCTCTCGCCTGAGTCTGGGGTCGCACCCGGCTCCGGAGTTCGACAGGTGACTCCAATCGGCACGGGGTGGTCGTCGCTCGAGAAGCTAGGCCCGCCGGAGGAGCTCGGTCCGTCGGTCCTCGGGGGTTCGTCGCGGGCAGCTCGCGCACTTGCCGCCGTCGGTGGCCACATAGATGAGGCAGCACGAGCCGCGGCGGACGAACCGCCGTGTCCGGTCGGGGCCCTCCACGTCGACGAATCGGGCCGGAAGTAGCGGCGGCCGACACACGGCGCGAGCGAGCTCGCCGCCGCGGTCCTCGTCGCCCGCAGCGCGGCCCGCCTCGAGCGCCCGGTTGGCGATGGAATCCGTCGCGATCGCCCACAACGCCCGCGGTGCCGCGCCCGAGACCTCCGCGAGGGCGGCGATCACCCCCGAGTGGGCCTCCACCAGCGCGTCGGCGAAGGCCGCGGCCGACGGCAGGAGTCGATCAGACCGCGCCGACCGGAGATAGCCGTTCGGCTGCAGCGAGACGCTGAGCCGCCCCGGGCGGGGATCGGGCGCGCGTCCGGTGGCGAGCAGCATCGCCAGCGGCGCCGCGACCAGCGTCGAGCTGGCCGAATACCACCACAACGTCCCGTTCACCCGCGGATCGTCATGGTTCCAGCGCCGGCCGGTGTCCTCCACCCGCCGGGCCAGCCACCGCGGGTCCGTCAGCACCGCGCCGGGCAGGACGGTCGAGCCGTGCTCGATGGTGCGGGCGAAGTCCCCGAGGAGGGTCGAGGCGCCCGCGTACGCTGCCGCCACGGTCCCGGGGGCGCGGAGCTCGTCGTCGTCGCCGTCGTCACCCCCCGGCCCGCCACCCACGCTCGCGCCACCCACCGCTCCGTCACGCATCGGCGAGCCCCACCACGTCGAGCGTTCGGCGACCGTCCGACCCCGCCCGCACCTGGCCGCGCACGCCGAACACCTCCCGCAGCACGGCGGCGTCCAGGACCTCCTCCGGCGAGCCCGTCGCGACGAGCCGACCGCGGTGTAGAACGGCCACGGCATCGCAGTACTCGACGGCCATGCGCAGGTCGTGGAGCGTGAGCAGCACCGCCAGGCCGCCGGCCGCGAGCTCGCGCAACAGCGCCAGGACCGACAGTTGCTGGTGGAGGTCGAGGTGGTTGGTCGGCTCGTCCAGCAGGAGGACTTCGGGCTGCTGGGCCAGGGTGCGCGCGATCGACACCCGCTGCCGCTCCCCGCCGGACAGGGCGAGCACATCGCGGTCGGCGAGTTCGGTCAGCCCGACCCGCGCGAGGACCCTCTCGACGACCGCGGAGTCGTCGGTGTCCAGCGGCTCGAACAACCCGCGGGTGACCGTCCGGCCCAGGCGCACCGACTCGCGGACCGTGATGCCGCCGAGCGAGACCGGCTCCTGCGTGCTGGCCCCCACCGCGCGGGCGAGCGCGCGGCGGCGCAGCGAGGTGATGTCCGCGCCGTCGATGGTGACGTGACCCGCCGTGGTGGGCAGCGCTCGGTAACACGCGCGCAGCAAGGTCGTCTTCCCGCTGCCGTTCGGCCCGACCAGGGCCGTGACCAGACCGGGAGTGACGCTGAGGTCGACGCCGTCGAGGATCTGCCGGCCGCCCAGGCGGGCGGAGACACGGTCCGCGCTGAGGGTGGTCATATCGACGCCCTCCCGTAGCGGCGCCACAGCATCACCAGGAACACGGGCCCGCCCACGACGCCCGTGATGACGCCGACCGGCAGCTCTGTGCCCTCGCGCACCGAGCGGGCGGCGATGTCGGCCAGGACCAGGGCGAGGGCGCCGAGCAGCGCCGCGGTGGGCAGCAGGCGCGCGGACGTCCGGCCCGTGAGGAAACCCGCGAGGTGCGGGATGAGCAGGCCGATGAACCCGATGGTCCCCGACACCGCCACGGCGCCCGCGGTGAGCAGCGAGACGAGTAGCAGCATGAGGATCCGGAAGCGCGGCACGTTGACGCCCATCGCGGTGGCGCCGTCGTCGCCGGTGAGGAGAAGGTCCAGGTGGCGGCTGCACAGCATGACCACCGTGCCGGCGACGGCGAGGATCGCGATCGGCGCCCAGACCATCGTCCATCCGGCGTCGCCGAACCCTCCGGCCAGCCACCGCATGACCGTGCCGAGTTGGTGGTCGTCGCCCAGGACCAGCAGCGTGAAGGTGTTGAGCGCACCGAAGACCATCGTCATGGCCGCCCCCACCAGCACGATCGCGGTGGTGTCGTGGGCGCGGCGGGCCACGAGCACCACCCCGGCCAGCGGGAGCAGCGCGCCGACGAATGCGGCCATGGGCAGGGTGAACACGCCCCACATCCCGGCGCCCACCCCGAGGACGGTGAGGGCGACGACGCCGAAGCCCGCGCCCGAGGAGACCCCGAGCAGGTACGGGTCGGCGAGCGGGTTGCGGGTCACCGCCTGCGCGACGCCGCCCGCCACCGCCAGGGACGCGCCCACGGCCGCCGCCATGAGCGCGCGGGGCAGCCGCGACTCGAGGACGATCGCCTCCCGGGCGTCGGTCCACCACGGCTCGAACAACCCCGGGGCGAGGCGGTGCGCCACGATCGCCCACACGTCCCCGAACGGGATGGACACCGAGCCCAGCGAGACGCCCGCCGCGATCGCGACCACGAGTACGGCCAGCAGCGGCAGACAGATCAGCGCGAGGGGCCGGCGGCCGCTGGGTGCGGTGCCGGCGGGGTCCGTTATGTCGGAGGAGGACACGACGGCGGGGTCGGCCCCTGCCCGGGCCGGCGGGCGGCGGCCCTCGCGGCGATCGGGCTTCTCGGCTACCGACGTCATGTCACTGCCCGAACGCGTGCGGGTGCAGCTCGCGGGCGATGGTCTCCACCGAGGTCGCCATGCGCGAACTCTCGAAGAAGTCCGCCAGCGGCACCACCACGATCCGGTTCTCCCGGATCGCCGGCGTCGTGGCCATGATGGGCTGCGCGCGCAGGTAGGCGATCTTGTCCTCCGCGCTGGTCGGGCCGTAGTCCAGCACGACGATCGCCTCCGGCTGGCGCTCGCCGAGGACCTCCCAGGTGGTCTTGGGGTACGGCTTGTCGCCCTCGGAGAAGATGTTGTCCGCGCCGGCGTACTCGCCGATGAGCTGGCCGATGCCCACCCCGCCGATCGTCATGGGTTCGGCTTCGCCGCTGTCGTAGAAGAACGTCGGCGTCCCGGTGACTCCCGCGGCGTCGAGTGTGGCGCGGACGTCTTCGACCTGCCCACGGATCCGATCGGTGAGGTCACGTGCCCCCTGTTCGACGCCGAGGACACGACCGAGCTGGGAGAAGTCCGTCTCGAGCATCGACAGGTCGGGGAAGCCCTTGCCGCAGTACTCCGAGAACAGGAACGTGTTGATACCGGCGGACTCGAGGGCGTCGCGGCTGCGGCCCTCCTTCTCGTCGAACGCGCTGCGCATGCCCGCGACCACCAGGTCGGGCTCGAGGTCGACGATCTGCTCCCAGGTGGGGTACTCCTCGGCCAGCGACGGGATGGCGTGGAACTGGTCGGCGACCTCGGGCAGCACGTCGTTCTGATCGCCGTAACCCATTCCGACGATCCGGTCGCCTGCGCCCATCTGGATGAGGGTCTCGGTGACGTGGTCGTTCATCGAGATGATGCGCTGCGGCGGCTCGGTGTAGGTGGCCTCGCGCTCGCAGTTGGCGATGGTGACCGGGTTGGCGAAGGGCTCGGCCGCGCCACCGCTCTCGAGCGCCTCGCCCCGGGAGCAGCCGGCGAGCGCCAGGCCGCTCACGAGCAGCGCGGCCAGCGCGGTTCTGGGGTGGTGACGGAACATGATCAGACCTCGGATCGTGTCGTGTGGTCGACGACCACGGCAGACCCGCAGGACGGCTGGCGTCGAGGACGCCACGTCACCTGACAGGACCCCGGATCGCAGACCTCGGCGATGACTGGTGGAGTCAGGCCTCCGGGCAGGCGATCGGGCTCGCCGCCACTTGTGGTAGCGGCACACCGTTGCGGGTCAGCGCCGGATTCTCACCGGTCTTTCCCTGCGTCCGGAAGTCGGTAGTTCATGTCGAGCATAGGCACACCGCGCCGCGCGGAGGTAGTCGTCTCCCACCCAGCCACCTGCGTCGGCGGCCAGCGCCGCCTCAACGGTGGGATGACGCCGGAGTCGTCGACGGCCGTGCCGGGCGGGCTACTCTTCGCGCTGGACCTCACGCAGTTCGCCGGTGGACACGTCGTAGACGAAACCGCGCACCGCGGTGCTGTGCAGCAGGAAGGGGTCGGATTCCACGCGGGCGATCGACTGGCGGACGTCGGCCTCCGGCTCCGGGAACGACTCGGGCGCCCAGCGCGGCCGCAAGCCGGTGTCGGACTGGATCTGATCCTTGAAGTCGTCGTCCCGGAAGGTGAGCATCCCGCAGTCCGTGTGGTGGACGAGGACGATCTCCTCGGTCCCGAGCAGTCGCTGGCTGATGGTGAGCGATCGCAGGACATCGTCGGTGACGACCCCTCCCGCGTTGCGGATGACGTGGGCGTCGCCCTCTGTCAGGCCCAGCAGGCCGTACGGGTTGAGGCGAGCGTCCATGCAGGCCACGACGGCGACCTTCCTGCCGGGCGGCATGGGCAGGTCGCCCTTGTCGAAGTCGGACTGATAGGCCTTGGCGGCCTCGAGCAGTTCATCGGTGACGGTCATGGCCGCAGGTTAGTCCCGGCCGGCCGGGCCCGCCAGGGTTCGGCTCGCGACGGCGGGAACCGTTGTCAGGCCGGGGCGCGGAGCGGCGCCTCATGCACCTCGCGGTCGAACTCCGGAAGCGGCTCGGCCTCGCGCAGGACCCGGGCGATCGCCGGATCAGCCAGGTGCATCCGGCCGATGGAGATGAGATCGAACTCGCCGCGCTCCATGCGCTCCACGACCGAATCGATGTTGTCCGCCGCCACGGCCGCCTTGCCCGACTTCTGCTCGCGCAGGGACGTCCCGATCCCCACGCCGCCCACGGCGCCCGCCGGCTTACCCGTGAGTCTGCGGGCCCACCCGGCGAGGGTGACCTCGCCGTCGTCACCTTCCAGGTCGGGGAACGCCGGATCGCTGAAGCGCCTGGTCGACGCGTCGAACAGGTCGACGCCCGCCTCGGCGAGTGCGCCGAGGTAGACGCCGAGTTCGTCGGGGTCGGTGGCCTTGAGGGCCGAGTAGTCCTGCTGCGTGTGCTGCGAGAAGCGGTAGAACAGCGGCGCCTCCGCGCCGATGGCCTCACGGACCGCCGCCACGACTGCTGCGGGGAAGCGGCTCCGCGCCGCCAGGTCGCCGCCCCACTCGTCGGTGCGTCGGTTGGTATCGGCCCAGACGAACGCATCCAGCAGGTAGCCGTGGCCGCCGTGCAGGGTGACCCCGTCGAACCCGGCCTCGAGGGCATACCGTGCCGACCGGGCGAAGGCGCCGATCACGTCGGCGATGTCCGACTCGGTCATCGGCTCCACCGCCGGCGACCAGCGCTCGATACTCCGATCCGAGTACGTGGTGACGCCCGGCGTACCCCACAGGCCCGACGGACGCATGGGGTGCATCGCCATGAGGCGGTCGCGGCTCCCGCGATCGAAGCGGGCGTTGGCGCCCCACAGCGGACCGACGTGCCACAGCTGCGCCATGATCCGGCCGCCCGCGGCGTGCACGGCGTCCGTCACCACGCGCCACGCCGCCACGGACTCCGGACCGTCGAGGCGCGGGATCGCGGAGTGGTCGACCGACGTGGGGTGGTCCACGCCGATGCCCTCGGTGACGACCAGCCCGGTACCGCCCGCGGCGCGGGCCGCGTAGTAGTCCCGGTTGATCTCGTCGGGCAGTCCGCCCGGGCAGCCCATCCGCGTCATCGGCGACATGACCAGGCGGTTGGCCAGGTGCAGTGAGCGGACGTCGAGCGACCGGAACAGGGTTTCACGACCGGGGGCGACCAGCGGATTCATGATGTGAGACCTCGTGATTCTCGGTGTGGCGACGAAGGCGGAGTCCTGATCTGGACACTCTCGTCGTTGACAGGCGTCAAGTGTAGACCAGCCAATGGTGTTCGCGGAGGTCCTCGAAGTGGCGCTCCGCCGACGCCGCCCGCGTGCCCGGCGCCCCCTCAGCCGCGGGCGGCGCGGACCGCGTCCCGGGCGTCG
>NZ_KV824059.1:0-1127 GCF_001815995.1 Dietzia sp. HMSC21D01
GGCCGTGGCGGACGCGGTGGAGGCGGCGACGGATCGGTCGCGCGCCCTGGCGCAGGCGGCCACCTCCGACGACGACGACGAGAACGACTGACCGCGCGCGGCCCGCCCGTCGCCGATGCGGCAGGACGGGCCGCGCGTGCGCTTACCGAACCGACCCGCCGGGGCTGAGATCTCAGCCACCCGGCGGGTCGCTTATTTAGCACAACCCCAGCTCAGAACGGGTGAGGGCGGGATCTGGCGGCGTGTCGTAGAAGTAATTCGCCCACTCCCGTCGCATTGATCACACCATTCACGCTAGGCTCATACCCAGCACGTGCGTGTCCGTACCGCAGGAGGGGAAGCCTGCGGCACGACGCGTGCCACGAAGGGTTGTGAGATGGCGACTTCCGACAAGACCGATGGCGGCTCGCAGGCGGCGGGGGGTTCCCAGTTCCTCACCGTTGCCGAGGTCGCCGCGCTGATGCGCGTGTCCAAGATGACGGTCTACCGACTCGTCCACTCGGGCGAGCTCCCCGCGGTGCGGGTGGGTCGGTCGTTCCGCGTTCACTCCAAGGCCGTGCACGAGTACCTCGACACCTCGTACTTCTCCGCGGGCTGACGCGCGTGGTGGGGCCGCCGCTTGTGGTGGCCCGGCCCGGCGCAGTAGGCGGCCCGGTGCGTGGGCTGGCCCGGTGGATGGGCTGGCCCGGCGCGGTAGGCAGCCCGGCGCGTGGCCCGGTTTTTCCGGGGCGGGGCGGGCAGGTAGTCTGGACGGGTTCCGTCCCGGCTCCCGAGCCCCGATCGGACGCCGGAGCGTAGTAAGACCCGTGGCAGTACGGCCCGTGACAACGGCCCCAGACCAGTAGTCGACAGGTAGGTGACCCCCGATATGGGTTCTGTGATCAAGAAGCGCCGCAAGCGTATGTCCAAGAAGAAGCACCGCAAGATGCTCCGCCGGACCCGCGTGCAGCGTCGCAAGCTCGGTAAGTGAGTCCTGCGGCGCCCCGATAGCGCCCGGACTCACGCCTGTAGCGGATGTCCGTCACCAGCAGCGGTGGCGGGCATCGGTGTATTTCGGGGGAGCGGTCTGCGGGGTCTGCGGGGGTTCGGCGTCTGGGGGCCGGGTCGCGCGACCCCCGCAGCCGCTC
>NZ_KV824060.1:0-8900 GCF_001815995.1 Dietzia sp. HMSC21D01
CCGGCGGCGAGGATCGCCGTGCCGGCCAGCATCGCCCCGCCCTGGAACGCGCCGCCGGGTTGGTAGGCGCCGGCGAACAGCAACCAGGCGGCCAGCAGAAGCAGGACGGGCGAGGCCACGCGGAGGAAGTCCACGAGTGTCCCGGGAGGGCGGGTGGTGGACCCGGCGTCGCGCGCCGCCGGTGCGGACCCGGGCGGGGCCGCCGAGGCGAGCGCGTAGGCACCCACCACCGCGACGAGCAGCACCGCCACCTCCAGCAACGTGTCGTAGGCGCGGAAGTCCAGGAGCACGGCGGTGATGTCGTGCCCCACCGCCGCCGAGGGCATGGCCTCATCGACCACGCCGGTGAGCGGGGCGGCGTCGCCGGAGTCGTTGGCGGAGAGGACTCCGGAGACGAGGCCGACGACGAGGCCGGCCCCGCCGAACGCGGCCGCGGCCCACGCGATGATCCGTCCCCGGCCCCGCCCCGTAGTCGCCTCGGAGGACCGGCGATTGGCGAGGGCGTCGACGAGCAGGGCCGAGGTGACGCCCGTCCCGATCGCCGCCTCGGCCAGGGCGACGTCCGGGGCACGCACCGAAGCCCACAGGGCCGCCAGCAGCCCGCCGAGGAGGATGAACGTCACCACCGATGCGAGGCGGTCGCGCACGAGCAGCGCCACCGCCGCGGCCGTGATCACCGCGCCGCCCACGGTGAGGTCGAGGATTCCCGGGGCGGTCACGGCGACGCCTCCCTGTCGGAACCGAGCAGGGTCGCCCCGACCGCGGCCGCACCCATGCCGAGGACCCACACCAGGAGAAACGCCGCCGCGGCCCAGAGGCTGTCGGACGCCAGGGCCAGGGCGAGCATGACGAACCCGAGTCCGAGCGTGTCGGCCTTGGTGACGGCGTGCAGCCGGCTGCGCAGGTCGGGGAAGCGGAGCAGCCCCACGGTCCCGGCGGTGAAGAACAGTAGGCCCGCCGCGGCGGACAGGATCACCGCGACGTCGCGGGCCACGTGCAGCGTGTCGGTCATCGGCCCCCCGGTTCCGCGGTGACGATCGTGACCGTGACGACCAGAGCGAGCGCCACCAGGGCCAGGGCGGCCGACCGCACCGCCGGGGCGCCTGACAGAACGGACAGGGTGCACAGCAGCGCCGCGCCGGTGGTGCCCGCCAGCACCACGCCCGTCACCCGGTCGCGGTATGTGGGACCACGCACGACCCGCACGAGGCACGCCAGGATGTTGATGACGAGAGCGACCACGAGGAGTTGCAGCGCCACCTGCACACCGTCCATTGCTCGCGTCACCTCCTTCTCTCCTGCTTACAGGCCCAGGACGGCCCGCGCTATGAGGAAGTACACGACCAGCCCCGTGGCATCGACGAATGTGGTGATGAACGGGTTGGAGAACACGGCCGGGTCCGCGCGGACGGCCTGGGCGAGCAGCGGCATGAGCCCGCCGACCGTCGCGGCGATCGTGCACAACGCTAGCAGAGTGAGCCCGATGACGAGGCCGAGGTCGGCGTCGTAGACGAGCCCGGTGACCGCGAAGCCCACCGCACCCAGGACGAGTCCGAGGGTGAACCCGGCCCGGATCTCCTGGCCGAGCACCCGCAGGGCGTCGCGTGGGCGCACGTCGCCGAGCGCGAGCGCACGGGTGACGGTGGTGGCGGCCTGGTTGCCGGTGTTGCCGCCGGTGCCGATGATGAGCGGGACGAACAACGACAGCGCCACCACCTGCTCGATGGTCGCCTCGAACACCTCGAGGACCTGCACCGTCAGCGCGGCGCCGAACGCCAGCACGAGCAGCCACACGACGCGGGAACGCACCAGCGTCCGCACGGGCGTGGCGAGGTAGGGGCGCCGGAGCGGTTCGGAGCCACCGGCACGTGCGGTGTCCTCGGTCTCGGCGTCCTCGAGGATCCGCAGTGCGTCGTCGAAGGTGAGGATGCCTACCAGCCGGTCCTCGTCATCGACGATCGGGAGGGCGATGAGGCGCTCGTCCGCGGAACGGCGTGCGGCCGCCTCGGCGGATTCGCGGGCGCGTGCGGTGATCGCCGGGTTCATGAGTTCACGCACCGGCGTGCCCGGCTCCGCACGCATGATCGCGCGCAGTCCCACGATCCCCACCAGGCGCCGTTGGTCGTCGGTGACGGGGATCGCGTAGATCGTCTCCGCCTGGTCGATCCGTCGCCGGACCCGCTCGAGGGTCTCGCCGGCGGTGACGTCGGGGTGGGTGGAGACGAACTCCGGGCTCATCCGTCGGCCCACCGAGCCGGTGGGGTAGTCGAGCACCGCCGCGGTGAGCGCCTGCTCGTCGTGGTCGAGCTCCCGCAGGAGCCGCGTGGCCACGTGGGCGGGGAGCTCGTCGACGAGCCCGGCGCGGTCGTCGGGGTCGAGATCGGTGAAGAGCTGGTTGACACGGTCCGCGTGCAGTTCCCGGATCAGCTCGGACTGCAGCGGCGGGTCGAGCGCCTCGAAGACCACCAGGGCGGTGCCCTTGGGCAGGAGCCGGAAGACGACGGCCCGGTCCCTGGCGCCACTGCGCTCGAGGACATCCACGACCAGCGAGGGCGGCAGAGCCTCGACCATCTCGGCCGCGGCGTGCAGATCCCCTGCGCCGATGAGGGCGTCGAGCCGTCGTGCGGCCTCGGCCGGGTCGCGGACGGTCACCGCTCCCGGCGAACGCGCATCATCTGGCCCGGTCATGTCACCCCTCGTCGGCGATGTCGTCGTAGGCGGTCAGCGGGTCGAGCCGGCCGTCGGCGCGGTAGGCGGCCCGGGCCAGGGTGATGGAGGCGACCGTGGTGACGACCACCGTCGCGCCGAGCGCCACCAGTGCCATGAGGGTCGCCATCCAGGTGAACCCGGTGGTCAGCTCGTGCACGTACGCCGACAGGATGAACAGCATCATGCCCAGGCCGGTCGCCACGGACAGGATGTTGATGCGGGTCAGCGCGTCGCCGGCGCGTGACATGGTCACCGCGGCCACCAGGAAACACAGTGACCCGAGCAGGGCCAGGACGCCGATCAGCAGGTCCGTGATCATCGAGGTGTCCATCGCGATCACCGTTGTCCCCGGGAGAGCAACCGCGCGAGCGCGACGGTCGAGAGGATCCCGATGAGGGAGCCGAGCATGACGACGTCCAGCGCCACCGCCGACCCCTGGCGGATGACGAACAGCACGAACAGCGCCACCGCGCAGAAGTAGCTCAGATCGGCCATGACGGCGCGGTTGGCGTCTCCGGGCCCGCGCACGGCCCGGACGGCCGCGACCACCATGCTCGCGACGACGATCACGGTCGACGCCCCCAGAAGAACCGTCAGGAGCGGACTCACGCGTCATCACCTCGCAGGACGGACAGCACCCGGTTCTCCGTCTGACCGAGCAATTCAATCATCTCCTCCCGTGGACCGCCCAGCACCACGTGGACCCACATCTCGTCGTCGCCGATGACCGTCACGAGAGTTCCCGGCGTGACGGTGATGGCCCAGGCCAGCGCGGTGATCTCCACGTCGGTGCGGCAGCGCATGGGGTACCGCACCAGCACCGGGGTGCCGATGGGGCCTGGGGTGACGGCCTCCTTGGCCAGCGCCCACGACGACAGGACGACGTTCCACAGCAGCCAGCCCAGGACGAGCGGGGCGCGGAGCACGCGGCGGATCACGAGGCGCCCCCGATCGTCGACTCCGTCACGGCCTCCGGTCCGTCGAGGACGGCCGTGACGTAGGCGTCGGTGTCGACGAGGCCGGTGACCGCCCGGTCCACCTCGGGCGCGACCGCTCCGTAGCCGAGGAAGAACACCACGGACACGGCGGCGAGTGCACCGCCGGGCACGAGCAGTCCCGCGGGCACGCGGGGAGCCGGGCGGGCTTCATCGCCGTCCTCGTCGCCCTCCTCGTCCTCGTCGCAGGGATCGGCGTCACCCGTGTGTCCGAGCGACGGACCGCCCCACATGGTGCCGCGCCACAGCCGGAGCATGGCGACGAGGCCGATGAGGGAGGCGACGAGGACGACGACGACGGTGACGACCCCCCACGCGCCGCCCGCCCCGAGGGCGGCGTCGACGACCTCGAGCTTGCCGATCAGTCCCGAGGTGGGGGGCAGTCCGACGAGGGCCGCGATCGCGATCACGATGAGGACGGCCAGCGGGCGATCGCGGTACCACAGCCCGGACAGCCCGCCGAGCTGCCCGCTGCGGTAGACGTGCTCGGCGGCGCCGAACAGCATCACCAACGCGCCGATGGTCACCATGTGGTGGATCATGTAGACGATCGCCCCGCCGGGGGCTTGCGCGACGGCCAGGGCGGCGAGGATGACGCCGACGCCCGAGACCATCTGCCACGCGAGGATCTCGCGGACCCCGACCGGGGAGGCCGAGGCGACGGCGCCCCACAAGGTGGTCACGAGCGCGACCACCAGCAGGACCCGCCCCCACGCGGGGTCGAGGTCGAACACGGTCGCCCAGATGCGGATGACCGCGTAGAGGGCGACCTTGGTGTGCAGTGCCGAGAACAGCGCCATGACGCCGGAGGAGGTCCCGGGGTAGGCGCGCGGCAGCCAGCCGTGGACCGGCACGGCACCGGCCTTGATGCAGAGCGCGATCAGCACGACACTCACCGCGGCGGCGACGCGTCCGTCCTCCTGCGCGGCACCTGCGAGTACGGCGAGGTTGACGGTGCCCGCGGACGCGTAGACGAAGCCGACGCCGGCGAGAAGCAGTGTCGAGGTGAGGAGGTTGATGACGACGAACAACCGGCCGACGCCGAGGCGCCGCCACGTGCCCGTCATCGCGATGAGGGCGTACGAGGGCAGCAGCATGACCTCGACGAAGACGAAGAGGTTGAACAGGTCGCCGGTGAGCAGGGCGCCGTTGGCCCCCGCGAGGAGCAGCAGCGCGAGCGGTGCGAAGTAGCGGCTGCGGCCGAACTCCCCGGTGCGGTCACAGAAGATCAACGACGCTAGCGCGACCACGCCCGTGGCGACCAGCATCAGGGCGGTGAAGGTGTCCGAGACGAACGGGATCGCGACGCCGGGGACGAACCCGCCGACCGAGCCGGCGATGACGGGCTCGGATCGGTGTCGCACGAGGAGCGCGACACCCGCCACCGCGGTGGCCGCCGGGACGGTCAGGGTCACGAGTCGGCCGACCGTGCGCGACGGCAGGATCGCGGTCACGGCGGCGGCCATCACCGGGATGGCGGCCAGCAGCGGCAGCAACAGGGCGGTCACGGCGCGGGCTCCTCACCGGTCGGCGGGACGTTGTGGGTGTCGTCGTCGCGACTCACCACGGCGAGGGAGAGCATGAACACGGTCACCGCGAGAGTGATGACGATCGCGGTGAGGACGAAGGCCTGGGGGAGCGGGTCGGCGGAGACGTCGAGCCCGTTGACGCCCTCCAGCGGCTCGGCGCGCCACGCGGCGACCCCGGCGCTGAGGAGCGCGAGGTTGACGGCATGGCTGATGAGCGACAGCCCGAAGACCACGCGGACCATGCCGCGCTGCATCATCAGGTAGACGCCGCCCGCGGTGAGGACGCCGATCATGATCGCGATCGTCACGGGGCGACCTCCTCGACGCCGCGGCCCTCGCCGCGATCCCCGTCACGATCCCGGCCGGGGCTCGCGTCCTGCCGGGCCCGGCGACCGCGCGCGCTCACACGCCGACCGGTGTCGGGCTCATCCGGGCCGGGGACCACCTCGATGGGTGCGCGTCCCGCGCCGAGCGTGTTGAAGGCGGTCATGACCAGGCCGAGCACGCCGGCGAAGACGCCGAGATCGAAGATGAGGGCGCTCGACAGGTGCTGTCCCGCCACGTACCAGCGGGCGGGCTGGAGGAACTGCCCGAGAAAGTAACCACCGATGCCGGTGAGACCCGCCACGACGAGTCCGCCGCCGATGAGCGCGACCGGGGTGGACGGCCGGCTCACCGGGCGGTCCGACTCACGGGCGAGATAGATCAACGCGAACGCGCAGGCGGCGACGAGGGCCGCGATGAACCCGCCGCCGGGCTCGTTGTGGCCGCGCCACAGCAGCATCACGGAGACCACACCGAGGATCGGCGTCACGGCGCGCGCGAGCAGCTTCAGCGGCACGGTGTTGCGGGTGGCGTCCTCCAGCGCCTCCGCCGCGGTCCCGGTGCTCTGCACGGTGCCCGGCAGCGGGTCGGCGGCGGGCGGCGGGTCGATGGCCAGGGCGGTGGCCCGCACCGAGCCGAGGACCCCGAGGATCGCGATGCCGGCGACACCCAGAACGGCGACCTCGCCGAAGGTGTCGAGCGCACGGAACTCCACCAGGATGGTGTTGACGACGTTGCTGCCGCCGGTGATCTCCGGCCCGTTCTCCAGCAGGTACATGCCGACCGGGGACCGCTCGCGGCGTCCGGTGAAGACGAGGACGCCGATGGTGGCCGTGATCCCCGACAGCACGGCCAGGATGATGGCAGCGGTGTTCCGGGGGCGGGAGGCGGCGATGAAATCGCGGGGCAGGCGCCGAAGGACCAGCACGAACATGATGACGGTGAGGGCCTCGACCAGGAGTTGGGTCATGCCGACATCGGGTGCCCCGAGTCCGAAGATCTGGATGGTCACGGCGATGCCGACCGCGGACAGCAGCACGGCCGCGGCGAGCCGGGAGTGGGCGGCGCACAGTCCGAGGACGCCGACGATCACGACGATGAGCAGGACGACGTCGATCGACCTGTCGAGTCCCCCGACGCGCGGGGGGATCGTCGTGCCGGTGGCCAGTGCCCATCCGCCGATCCCGACCGCGTAGACGGTGAGGACGGCCAGCAGCGCGCCGGCGTGACGGGCGGGCGAATCCGACGCGGTGGGCCGGACGAGGGCGCGCCCGGCGCGGGTGACGGCGGAGGTCAGGGACTCCAGCACGGAGGCGCCGGTGAACGGCAGCAGCTCTCGGTCCAGCAGGCGGTCGACCGCGCGGCGGCGCCACACCAGCAAAGCGCCGACCACGAGGATCAGAGCGGTGAGCCCGACCTCGAGGGTGAGCCCGTGCCACAGGACGAAGTGGGCCTCGAAGAGCAGATCCGCCTCGTCGGCGCCGGCGGGCAGGCCGCGGTACTCGGCGAATCCCCGCTCCACCGGCTGCCATCCGAACGGCCCCGCGGCCGCCTTGGCGACGGCGGTCATGGGCGCGTCGAAGATCCCCACCACGAGTGCGAGCGGTAGTCCGATCGCGGCGGGCAGGGCCGCGGGCAGCCACAGGCTGACCGGCGCCTCGTGGACCTCCCCCACGTCCTTCGCGGGACGCGAGGGATCGCGGTAGGCGCCGAGGAACCCGCCCAGCACGATCCGCGCGCAGTAGAGGAAGGTGAGGATCGCCCCGATCACCGCGGCGGCCAGCAGCGCGGTGACCGCGACCGGCTGCCCGCCGGCGACGTCGCCGAACGCGATGAGCATGGACTCCTTGGACACGAAGCCGAGGGTCGGCGGGACGGCGGCCATGGCGGCCGCGCCCAGCACGGTGGCGCCGAACGCCCACGGCATGCGCCGCCACAGCGGGCCCAGGTCGCGGATGTCGCGCGCGCCCGCCTCGTGGTCGATCACGCCGACGAGCATGAACAGGCCGGACTTGAACAGGGCGTGGGCGACGGTGTGCAGCGCGGCGGCGGCGAGCGCCTCCTGCGTTCCCACGCCGATCGCCGCGGTGATCCACCCCAGCTGGCTCACGGTCGAGTAGGCCATGAGCTGCTTGAGGTCGGTCTTCTGCAGCGCGAACACGGCCGCCATCACGGCCGTGCCCATGCCCACGGACACGAGCAGGGCGTTCCAGACGGGGACGTCGTGGAAGGCGGGGGAGAAGCGCATGAACAGGAAGATGCCGGCCTTCACGACCGCCGCGGCGTGGAGATACGCGCTCACGGGGGTCGCCGCGGCCATGGCGTCGGGCAGCCAGAAGTGGAACGGGAACTGCGCGGACTTGGTGAACGCGGCCACCGCGAGCGCCACGGCGACCGCCGCGGTGAACCCGGGATCGGTGTACCAGACGTCGTGGGACAGGGCCTCGGAGATCGAGGTGGTGCCGGTGCGGATCCACATGGCCACGAGCGCGCCCAGCAGCACCAGCCCGCCGACGACCGTCACGGTGAGCGTGCGGAAGGCGGAGGCGTACGCGGGGCGGCCCGAGTTGGCGATCAGCGCGAACGACGCGAGCGACGTGAGCTCCCAGCACACGTACAGCAGCACCATGGAGTCGGTGAGCACGAGTCCCAGCATCGAGACCGTGAACAGGGTCATGAGCTGGAAGAAGCCGTAGTGCTGTGGGCCGCGCGTCCGGGCCCGGCCGTCGCCGTGCGCCTCACCGCCGGACAGGTACGACGACGAGTAGATCAACACCACAGCGCCGATCACCAGCGCGAGCATCGCGAAGAGCAGTCCGGTGGGATCGGCGAACAGGTCCAGGGTCCAGTGGCGGGCCGGCACCCAGGGGATCCGCACCACCTCGGTGGGCATCCCCGACAGGGCCAGCGAGAGCGGCGACAGGAGGGCGAACGCGCCCAGGAGGTAGAGCGCTGCGAGCGGCCATCCCGCACCGCGCCCGAGCCACCTCGTGAGCGGCCACGCGAGAAGCGTAGCCAGGCCGGCCGAGGCGATCGCGAGGACGGGGCTCATGGCTCCTTCCTGCCCGGCGCGGCAGAGGTCGCTGTGCGGTGGCGTGCGGCGATGCGGGCGAACGAGTGCCCGGATCGGGGGTGCGGGACAGGCCAGAGTCTAACAACCCCCTCGGACACCGATACGGGGGCATGCCGAGTGACCTGCGGGAACCCGCACCCCACCGGATTACGATCCGGCCATGACCACCTCGGATTGCCCCTCCGGCCCCTCAGTGGACACCGACGTACTCACCCCGGTCGGCGACCCCCCGTCCGCCCACGAGCCCGCACCCACCGGCTACCCCGAGGG
>NZ_KV824061.1:0-4424 GCF_001815995.1 Dietzia sp. HMSC21D01
CGTCGGATCACCCGGCACGACGAAACGGGGTGCGCGCCCTCCCTCGTGCGAGGGCACGCACCCCGTTTCGCGCGTGTGAGACCCGTGTGCGATCAGCCGAAGCGGACGAGCAGGCCGACGGCGATAATCGCGA
Organism: Dietzia sp. HMSC21D01; assembly: GCF_001815995.1. Lineage (NCBI taxonomy): Bacteria > Bacillati > Actinomycetota > Actinomycetes > Mycobacteriales > Dietziaceae > Dietzia > Dietzia sp. HMSC21D01. The sequence goes on from NZ_KV824061.1 coordinate 134, forward strand.
TCACCCAGAGGACCGCGACGACCACGGTGACCCGGTCCAGGTTGCGCTCGACGACGCTGGAGCCCGACAGGCTCGACTGGACACCGCCACCGAACAGCGAGGACAGGCCGCCGCCCTTGCCGCGGTGCAGCAGGATGAACAGCATCAGCAGCAGGCTGGTGATGATGAGGAAGATGTCCAGGGCGAGCTTCATGTAGGGATCGTGCCTCACGTCAGGTCGGGCGGTCGGGTGCGACCGCTACAGACTACCCGGTCGGGCGTCCGCGGTTGGTCCCGGCGTGCCGGGCCGATGAGGGCCCGACGCGCCGGGGGGCGGGATCGGATCAGGGCAGCGGGCCGCCGGCGGCGATCGCGCACAGCTGGGCGAACTCGTCGGGCTTGAGTGACGCCCCACCCACCAGACCGCCGTCGACGTCGGTCTGCTCGAGCAGCTCGCCGACGTTCGAGGCGTTGACGCTGCCGCCGTACAGCACGCGCATCGACTCGGCCGTCTCCGCGTCGGCGAGCTCGGCCAGCGCGGAACGGATGGCCGCGCACACCTCCTGCGCGTCGGCGGCGGAGGCGGTCTTGCCGGTTCCGATGGCCCACACCGGCTCGTACGCGATGACAGTGGAGGCCAGCTGCGCGGTCGTCAGACCCTCCAGCGAGCCCTTGAGCTGGTTCACCACGAAGTCCACGTGGTCGCCGGCCTCGCGGACCTCGAGCTTCTCCCCCACGCAGACGATCGGGGTGAGGCCGTGACGGTGGCCGGCCGCGGCCTTGGCCGCGACCAGTTCGTCGGTCTCGGCGTGGTAGTCGCGGCGCTCGGAGTGGCCCACGACGACATAGGTGCAGCCGAGCTTCGCGAGCATGGAGGCCGAGATCTCACCGGTGTAGGCGCCGGACTCGTGCACCGAGACGTCCTGGGCACCGTAGGCGAAGCCCAGCTTGTCACCTTCGATGACGATCTGGACGCCCCGGATGTCGGTGAACGGCGGGATGAACGCCACGTCGACCTTCTCGAGGTACTTCTCCGGGAGGGAGAAGGCGACCTTCTGCACGAGCGCGATCGCCTCGAGGTGGTTGAGGTTCATCTTCCAGTTGCCGGCGATGAGCGGGGTGCGTGCCATGTTCTCTCCTTGTGGTTCCTGGGTGTCCGGGTCAGTTGCCGCGCTCGAGGGCGGTGACGCCGGGCAGTTCCTTACCCTCCAGGTACTCCAGCGAGGCGCCGCCGCCGGTGGAGATGTGGGAGAAGTTCTCCTCGCCGAGCCCCAGGGTGCGCACGGCGGCCGCCGAGTCGCCGCCACCGACGACGGAGAACGCGCCGGCGGAGGTCGCGGTGATGATCGCCTCGGCGACGCCGCGGGTGCCGGCGGAGAAGGCCTCGAACTCGAACACGCCCATCGGCCCGTTCCAGAACACGGTCTTGGCCGAGGTGAGCTTCTCGGCGAAGGCGGCGACCGACTCGGGGCCGATGTCCAGGCCCATCTTGCCCTCGGGGATCGCGTCGGCGGGAACGGTGGTGTGGGGGGCGTCGGCGGCGAACCCGTCGGCGGCGACGACGTCCACGGGGAGCGTGATCACGTCGCCGTACTTGGCCAGCAGGTCCTTGCAGGTGTCGATCATCTCCTCCTGCAGCAGCGAGGAGCCCACGCCGTGGCCCTGCGCGGCGAGGAAGGTGAAGCACATGCCGCCGCCGATGACGAGGGTGTCGACCTTCGGCGCCAGCGCCTCGATCACGGCGAGCTTGTCCGAGACCTTGGATCCACCGAGGACCACCGCGTACGGACGCTTCGGGTCCCCCGTGAGGTCGGCGAGCACTTCGACCTCGCTCTGCACGAGATCGCCGGCGTAGGCCGGCAGGAGCTTGGCGACGTCGTAGACCGAGGCCTGGGCACGGTGGACCACGCCGAAGCCGTTGGAGACGAACGCGCCGTCCTCGCCCACGAGGCTTGCGAGTTCCGCGGCGAACGCGGCCCGCTCGGACTCGTCCTTGCTCGTCTCGCGGGGATCGAAGCGGACGTTCTCGACCAGCAGGACGTCGCCGTCGGTCAGACCGTTGGCCCGCTCACGCGCGTCCGGCCCCACCACGTCACCGGCGAGCTGGACGTACCGCCCCAGCTCATCTCCCAGCTTCTCCGCCACGGGCGCGAGAGAGAACTCGGGGTCGGCCTCGCCCTTGGGGCGGCCGAGATGGGCGGTGATCACGAGTGCCGCGCCCGCGTCGAGCAGCGCGTTGAGCGTGGGCAGCGAGGCGGTGATGCGACCGGCGTCGGTGATGGTCTTCCCGTCGAGCGGGACATTGAGGTCGCAGCGGACGAGGATCTTACGGCCCTCTACGCCGGCGTCGAGCAGGTCGGAGAGCGTGCTCACGGCCATGTGGTGGAACTCCTGTCGGAAGAACTGTGGGTGGGTCACCGGGTGGGTGGGCTGACCGTGCGGCGCCGGTCGATGTGCGCCGGGCCCGGCCGGGACGCTCGCGGCGTCCCCGGACCGGGCCCGGTGTGTGGTACGGGGGTCGTCAGGCCCGAAGGCTCTCAGAGCGACTTGCCGACCAGGCCGATGAGGTCTGCCAGGCGGTTGGAGTAGCCCCACTCGTTGTCGTACCAGGAGGCGATCTTGATCTGGCCGTCGATCGCCTTGGTCAGCGGTGCGTCGAAGATCGACGAGTGCGGATCGGTGACGATGTCAGAGGAGACGATCGGGTCCTCGGTGTACTTGAGGATGCCCTTCATCGGGCCCTCGGCGGCGGCCTTGACCGCGGCGTTGACCTCGTCGACCGAGGCCTTCTTCTCGAGCTCGACGGTGAGGTCGGTCAGGGAGCCGGTGGGCAGCGGGACGCGCACGGCGTAGCCGTCGAACTTGCCCTTGAGCTCGGGCAGCACGAGGGAGACGGCCTTGGCGGCACCGGTGGAGGTCGGGACCATGTTCAGCGCGGCGGCGCGGGCACGACGCGGATCCTTGTGGGGCGCGTCCTGCAGGTTCTGGTCCTGGGTGTACGCGTGGATCGTGGTCATGAGGCCCTTGACGATGCCGAACTCGTCGGACAGGACCTTGGCCACGGGAGCGAGGCAGTTGGTGGTGCAGGAGGCGTTCGAGATGATCGTCTGCGAGCCGTCGTACTTGTCGTCGTTGACACCCATCACGATGGTGATGTCCTCGTCGGACGCGGGGGCCGAGATGATGACCTTCTTGGCGCCGCCCTCGAGGTGGCCGCGGGCCTTCTCCGCCGAGGTGAAGATGCCGGTGGACTCGACGACGACGTCGACGCCGTAGTCACCCCACGGGACGGAGGCGGGGCCCTCCTTGATGGCGAGCGCGCCGATCTTGGTCCCGCCGACCGTGATCGAGTTGTCGTCGTAGGTGACGTCCTTGCCGAGGCGACCGAGGATCGAGTCGTACTTGAGCAGGTGAGCGAGCATGTCGTTCGTGGTCAGGTCGTTGACGGCCACGATCTCGATGTCCGTCTTGCCCTCGGCCTTGAGAGCCTCCACCGCGCGGTAGAAGTTGCGGCCGATACGTCCGAATCCGTTGATGCCTACGCGCACGGTCACTTCGATGTCTCCTTATTGGTGGTGCGAGAACGCTGGACGTCACCGGGGCCGGGTGGGGCCCGGGGACGTGACCCAGACTACCCGCCGGTGCGCGGCCACGTGCAGGGTGTTCTGGGGGCCGATCAGGCGTCGTCGAGCATGTCCTCGGTGACCACGGACTCGGTGTCCGGGATGCCGAGCTCGGCGGCCTTGCGGTCCGCCATCGACAGCAGCCGCCGGATGCGTCCGGCGACCGCGTCCTTGGTCATGGGCGGATCGGCGAGCTGTCCGAGTTCCTCCAACGAGGACTGGCGGTGCTGGACGCGGAGTTCGCCGGCCGCGAGCAGGTGGTCCGGGACGTCCTCGGCGAGGATCTCCAGCGCCCGCTGGACGCGGGCGGCGGCCGCGACGGCCGCGCGGGCGGACCGGCGGAGGTTGGCGTCGTCGAAGTTCGCCAACCGGTTGGCGGTGGCGCGGACCTCGCCACGCGAACGACGCTCCTCCCAGATGTCCCTGGTCGACGTGGCCCCGAGGCGGGCCAGTAGGACCCCGATCGCCTCCGCGTCGCGGATGACCACCCGGTCCCCTCCCCGCACCTCCCGGGCCTTGGCGGTGACGCCGAGTCGGCGCGCGGTCCCCACGAGCGCCATCGCCGCCTCCGCCCCGGGCGCGGTCACCTCGAGGGCCGACGAGCGACCGGGCTTGGTGAGCGACCCGTGCGCGAGGAACGCCCCCCGCCACGCGGCCTCGGCCGCGGCGACGGACCCGCCGACGACGGC
>NZ_KV824062.1:0-4784 GCF_001815995.1 Dietzia sp. HMSC21D01
GCCCCGGACAGCGCCTCCGCCGCGCTGTCCGGGGCCTCGACCAGGGAGCCCACGGTGTGTCCGTGGACGACGGGGGCGTCCGAGGAGAACGCGTCGAGCACAGAGGGCGGGATCGACGCGGAGGACTCCAGCTCTCCCGACAGGATGACGACGAGGCGGGCCCCTTGGACCACGGCCAGCGCGTGCCGGTCGGACGAGACGGCGGCCCTGTGGACGGCGGGTACCGAGGCGAGACCCAGGTCCTCCCTCGGGGTCCCGATGATGACCGTGGCCGCGGTCGTCGGATCCCAGTTCAGTGCGGAGGCACCGGAGATGAGATCCGCGTGCCGGTCCCCGCGGACCACGGCGTCGACGATCATCGCCTCCATGCGCGTGTCCCACGCGCCGCGGTTCTCCGCCGCCGCGGCGTACACGGAGGCCGCGGTGAACCCCAGCTCGCGGCCGAACTTCAGGACCGCTGCGATCATCAGGCCGCGCTGTCGCTCGTTGTGGGTGATCCGGGGCATCACCAGCTCGAAGTACTCGAGGGTCGAGCGCACGAGCTGCACCGTCTGTTGCAGGGTGAGCCCCTGACCGACGCCCTTGGGTAGCAACTTGAAACCGGCGATGGTGTCGGTGTGCGGGGCCTCGGGGTTGCGCACCCACGTGACGAAGTCACGGACCGCGCTCTGGATGATCAGCTGGATCTCCGCCCGCTGGTCCGCCGACAGTTCGGCGAAGAACGGCAGTTCCTGCTCCAGTGCGCGGACCGCCTCGGTGGACAGGGTCCCCGAGTACCGCGTGATGCGCTTGAGGAGAGCGTCGGAGACCGGCCTGTCGTCCGGCGGCGTGGACGACCGCCGCCGGACGCGCTCCGGCTGCCTCTCCCCGGTGGCGGGGTCGGACGTCTCGGTCACGCCACTCCGGGATCCGTCGTCGGCTCGGGAGCGGCCATGACGTCGTCGATCCGGTACTGCCGCGCGGCCTCGAGGAGGGTGACCTTCTCGATGGCGCCCTCGCGGACGAGCCCCGCCAGCACGGCGACGACGATCGACTCGGCGTCGGTGTTGAAGTAGCGACGAGCGGCCGGCCGGGTGTCGGAGAACCCGAACCCGTCGCAGCCCAGAACCGTGAAGTCACCGGGGACCCAGGCGCGGATCTGGTCCGGCACCGCCTTCTGGAAGTCGCTCACCGCGACCTTGGGCCCTTCGGCCTCGGCCAGCGCCGCCGCGACGAACGGGGTGCGCGGCTGCTGATCCGGGTGGCGCAGGGCGTGTCGCTCACACTCGAAACCGTCGCGGGCCAGCTCGGTCCAGGAGGTCGCGGACCACAGGTCGGCCGCGACGTCCCAGTCCTCGGCGAGCATCCGCTGCGCGTCGACCGCCGCGTACATGGCCACCCCCGAGGCGAGGATGGCGGCCTTGTGGGTGCCGGACTCGGCCGCCCGGAACCGGTACAGGCCCCGCAGCAGCGCGTCGGCGTCGAGATCCTCCGGCTCGGCCGGCTGCGGAACGGGCTCGTTGTACAGGGTGATGTAGTACGAGACGTTGCGGTCGATGCCGTCGGTCTCCGTCTCGTGGGCGGAACCCGGCCCGTACATCCGCTCGACGCCGGCACGCATGATGTGCGCGACCTCGTAGGCCCAGGCGGGGTCGTAGGAGATGATCCCAGGGTTGGTCGCCGCCAGTAGCGGGGAGTGTCCGTCCATGTGCTGGAGGCCCTCGCCGGTGAGGGTCGTGCGGCCGGCGGTGGCGCCGAGCAGGAAGCCCCGGGCGAGCTGGTCGGCGGCCGCCCAGATCGCGTCGCCGGTCCGCTGGAAGCCGAACATCGAGTAGAAGATGTACAGCGGGATCATCGGCTCGCCGTGGGTGGCGTATGCGGTTCCGGCGGCCGTGAACTCGGCGACCGAACCGGCCTCGCTGATGCCCTCGTGCATGATCTGGCCGTTCTTGGCCTCCTTGTAGCTCAGCATGAGCTCGTGGTCGACCGAGGTGTAGTTCTGGCCGTGCGGGTTGTAGATCTTCAGCGTCGGGAACCACGAGTCCATGCCGAAGGTGCGGGCCTCGTCCGGGATGATGGGCACGAAACGGTCACGCAGCGACTCGTCGCGCATGAGCTCCTTGGCGGTTCGCACGAGCGCCATCGTCGTGGCCACGGCCTGCTTGCCCGAGCCCTTGCGCAGCGACTTCAGGGCGTCGATGTCGGGCACGTTCAGCGGGGTGAAGGTCTGCCGCCGCTCGGGCACGTGACCGCCCAGCGCGGCACGGCGGTCCAGCATGTACCTGATCTCGGGGGAGTTCGGACCCGGGTTGTAGTACGGCGGCTGGGCGGGGTCGGCCTCGAGCTCCTCGTCGGTGATCGGGATCTGCTGCTTGTCGCGGAACAGCTTGAGGTCGTCGAGCGTCAGCTTCTTCATCTGGTGGGTCGCGTTGCGCCCCTCGAAGTTCTGACCCAGCCCGAAGCCCTTGATGGTGTGGGCCAGGATCACGGTCGGCTGACCGCTGTGCTCGAGCGCGGCCTTGTACGCGGCGTGGATCTTGCGGTAGTCGTGCCCGCCGCGGCGCAGGTCCCAGATCTCCTCGTCCGTCATGTCCTCGACGAGCTTGGCGGTGCGGGGGTCGCGGCCGAAGAAGTGCTCGCGGACGTAGGCGCCGTCGTTGGCCTTGAACGTCTGGTAGTCACCGTCCGAGACGGAGTTCATCAGCGAGACGAGCGCGCCCTCGGTGTCCTTCTCGAACAGCGCGTCCCACTCGCGGCCCCAGACGACCTTGATGACGTTCCAGCCGGCGCCGTTGAAGTAGGACTCCAGCTCCTGGACGATCTGGCCGTTGCCGCGGACGGGCCCGTCGAGCCGCTGGAGGTTGCAGTTGATGACGAAGGTGAGGTTGTCCAGCGCGTCGTTGGCCGCGATCTGCAGCGCGCCGCGCGACTCGACCTCGTCCATCTCACCGTCGCCGAGGAACGCCCAGACGTGCTGCTGGGAGGTGTCCTTGATGCCGCGGTTGTGCAGGTAGCGGTTGAACCGCGCCTGGTAGATGGCGTTGATGGGACCGAGACCCATCGAGACGGTCGGGAACTCCCAGAACTCGGGCATCGAGCGGGGATGGGGGTAGGAGGGCAGGGACCGACCCGGGTGGCTCTTCTCCTGCCGGAAGCCGTCGAGATCGTGCTCGCGGAGCCGACCCTCGAGGTACGCGCGGGCGTACATGCCGGGGGAGGCGTGGCCCTGGAAGAAGACGTGGTCACCGCCGCCGGGATGGTCCTTGCCGCGGAAGAAGTGGTTGTAGCCCACCTCGTAGAGCGGCGCCGCGCCCGCGTAGGTCGAGATGTGCCCGCCCACGCCGATGCCGGGGCGCTGGGCGCGGTGGACCATGATGGCGGCGTTCCAGCGGATCCACCGGCGGTAGGTACGCTCCACCGCCTCGTCGCCCGGGAACTCCGGCTCGAGGCTGGTGGGGATCGTGTTGACGTAGTCCGTGGAGGTGAGCGCCGGGAGCGGTACGCGTTGTTTCGAGGCACGTTCGAGCAGCCGCAGCATCAGGTAGCGAGCCCGCTCGGGCCCGGCCTCGGCGAGCAGACCGTCGAGCGAATCCATCCACTCCTGGGTCTCCTCGGGATCGGAGTCCGCCAGGTAGGACGCGACGCCCTCGCGGAGGACCGGCACGTTGGTGGGTGCGGAACCGTTCCGGGGGCCTGCGTTCTCGGTCATGCTTCTCGTCCTCACTTCTGTGATTCGTACCGCGGCGGCCCGGTGGGGCCACCACTCGTCGGTACAGCGTCGGGCCCGCACCGCGGTCCACGGGTGTGTGGCGGACCGCGTCGGGCTCGGACCGGGCCACCGTCGGCCCGTCGTTTCCGATTGTGCCCCAAAGCGTGACCCGCGACACCGTCGCGGGATGCCCCGCGCCGGTAAATGGGCGGTAGCCGTTTCCCCGGTGCCTGTCCGCGGGTAGTGTTCCTGGTCAGCGAAAGTCCTCGATGAACTACCTCGATGGACTACTCGGAACAGAGGGAGGAACACCACGGTGGTCGCCGCGGCGAACCAGCAGGACGGAGCGGACCAGGTCGCTGGTCAGCTCGATCTGACGGAGGGCATGCTCGTTCAGGAGGTCGGATGGGATTCCGACTGCGACGAGTCGATCAGCGAGGCCGTCGAGGACGCCGTCGGATCGGAGCTGCTGGAGGAGGACACCGATGAGGTGGTCGACGCGGTGTTGCTCTGGTGGCGGGACGGTGACGGGGACCTCGTGGATCGGCTGATGGACGTCGTCACGCCGCTCGCGGACGAGGGGTCCGTCTGGGTCCTCACCCCCAAAACGGGGCGTGACGGGCACGTGGAGCCCGCCGTGATCGCGGAGTCCGCCCAGACCGCGGGGATGCTCCAGACCCGGACGGCGGCCATCGGGGACTGGGTCGGCAGCCGGCTCGCCCTCCGCAAGAACAGCATGCCGCGGAAGTAGGGCGGGGACCCCGGGAGCTCCGCGCCCGCCCCGCGGGGAGGCGCGGCCCACGGTGGGATACTCTGAGCCGCGCCGGCGCCCGTGAGGCGCTGGCGTACGCGCGCGTAGCTCAGCGGTTAGAGCTCTGGTCTTACACACCAGCGGTCGGGGGTTCGATTCCCTCCGCGCGCACCCCATGGACACCTCTCGCGCCTGCGGCATCGCCCTGGGCTTCCTCGTCGACGCGGCGCTGGCCGACCCCTCGAGGTGGCATCCGGTGGCCGGCTTCGGCGCGGTGGCCTCGCGCGTGGAGGGACTGCTCCATCCGCGCGCCGACGCTGGTGACGCCCACGCGGCCGCGGGTGC